>JAIUPE010000058.1 GCA_020160875.1 Pseudomonadota bacterium | reverse complement strand
GCCATGTCCGATGAAACAACCGCCGGCATGGCGCGCGACCTTGGACTGGATGTCGCGGTGGACCTTACCGGCTACACCAATCACGCCCGACCGGGAATCTTCAGCTACGGCGCGGCGCCCGTGCAGACCGCATGGCTCGGGTACCCCGGCACCTTGGCAAACGAAGCGGTACCTTATTTGATCGCGGATAACGCCGTTATCCCCGAAACGCGCCGCGCCGATTACGCCGAGAAGATCGTCGCGCTGCCGTCGTGCTTCTTTCCGCCGGATGACCGCCGTGTGATCGCGACACCGCCAAGCCGTGCCGAAGCGGGCCTGCCGGAAACAGGGTTCGTCTTTTGTAGTTTCAATTCCGCCTACAAGATCACACCTGCTGTTTTTGAGATCTGGATGCGTCTCGTCGCCGCCGTGCCGGACAGCGTGTTGTGGCTCGCCGTGCGCCATGAAACCGCACAGCGGAACTTGCGCGCCGAGGCCGCGCGGCGCGGCGTCGACCCCTCACGCCTTGTCTTCGCACCGCATGCGCCGATGGATCAGCACCTCGGCCGCCATGCCCTCGCGGACCTCTTCCTGGATACGGCGCCCTTCGGCGCGCACTCCACGGCCGCCGACGCGCTGCAGGCGGGATTGCCGGTGCTGACCCAGCCGGGGGAAACCTTTGCCGGGCGCGTCGCGTTCAGTCTTCTCACCTCGCTCGACATGCCGGAGCTGATCGCGGCCGATTGGGCGGCGTACGAAACCGCGGCCCGCGACATCGCCCGCGACGGGAAACGCGCGGCAGACTTAAAAGCGAAGCTTGCCGCCAACCTCAAGAGCCGCCCGACCTATGATACGTCTCGTTTCACGCGCGCGCTCGAAGCCGCTTACACGGCCCTCGCGGCGCGCGCCGGCCAGGCCCCGGCGGCGATCACCATTTCCGGCGTGGACTAATCCCGACGCGCGTTACAGAAAAAACGGCAACCTAATGCCTCTGCGGCGCGCAAATACAGCCGCGCCTTGCAACGCGGCGCTTTGGACGGCTTCGCAGAGGAGCTAAAATAGCGCCGGCTTTTGAGGGAGGCGACCATGGCAGGACCGTTGAGCAGGCGGCAGGCGCTTGCGTTCTTGAACGCGGTAGCGTTCGCCGGACCCACGAGCCTTTTCGCACGATTGGCGGCCGCGCAGGATGCCGCGCCCGCGGCGCCGCTTCCGGGAACGGATCCCGGCACGCAGCTGCTCGGCGCGACGGTCGATAAAGGCGCGCGCATGTTCGTGCCGATTTCCATCGGCGGACAGGGCCCGTTTCCTTTCATTGTCGACACCGCGCTCGAGCGCACGATCATCGCCACCGAGCTTGCCTCCGAACTCAAGCTGGCCGACGGACCGAAGACGACCATCCACACCATGACGGGGCGCGAAAGCATCGCGAGCGCCATACTGCCGCCGCTCGAGATCAACGGCGTGCGCCTCGCGCCGAAGGCCGCGCCGAAATTCAGCGAGCGCAATATCGGTGCGAAGGGCGTGCTGGGCATCGATGCCCTTAAATCGCAACGCATCGTCCTGAACCTGCGCACCGGCACGATGGCGATGAACGCCGACGCCGTCGTGGACAAGGATTGGGAAGGTGAGACGATCACCGTGACAGCGCGCAGCAAGCTGGGTCAGCTTGTGCTCACCAACGCCGGGATCGGCACCGACGACGATGGGATCTCGGTGATCATCAATACCGGTTCGGAGACCAGTGTCGGCAACCAGACCCTGAAACGCTTCATGCAGCGCACCGGGTCGCTGTCCGATTTCAAGATGGCCACCTTGATCAGCATTACCGGCGAGTCCACGCCCGTGGATTGGGTGGTCGTGAAACGCCTGCGGGTCGGCGGCATGGTCGTGGCGAACCTGCCGATTGCTTTCACCGACGCCCAGCCGTTCCGGCGCCTGGGCCTGAACCGCGACCGCGCGCTGCTACTGGGCATGGACGTGCTCAAGCTCTTTGATCAGGTGGCGCTGAACTTCCAGAAGCGCACGGTCCAGTTCTTCTGGCAGAAGCCCGGGAAAACGGGCGCTTAGACCAAGTCGCGTTCCAAGGGGCATCGGATAGGCCGCGGGGGGTGGCTCCGCGGCGCGGATGTTCCGCCGCCGGCGGTCAATTCATCGCGATCAGCACCTCATACTCCAAACTAAAGTCGTGAGCGCATAGCGGATGCCGCTAAGTCCTGTTGCGTAACAGCCACGCCGCTCGTAGAGAAAGGCACGGTTTTGAAGGATGCCATTCTCTATGAACGATTCAGTTACTGTTCCCCATAAATCGCTGTCCGGCCAAGACATGCGCACCTTGGGCCTCGCGTCCCTCGGTGGAGCGCTGGAATTCTACGACTTCATCATCTTCGTCTTTTTCGCGACCACCATCGGGCAGCTGTTCTTCCCCGCGGAGTTGCCCGAATGGATGAAGCAGCTGCAGACATTCGGCATTTTCGCCGCCGGTTATCTGGCGCGGCCCCTGGGTGGGATCATCATGGCGCACTTCGGCGATAAGATGGGCCGCAAGCGCATGTTCACCTTCTCGATCATGCTGATGGCGGTTTCGACGCTGGGCATGGGCTTGTTGCCGACCTATGCGGCGATCGGCATCGCGGCGCCGTTCCTGCTGCTGTTGTTACGCATGATTCAAGGCGCGGCCATCGGAGGCGAAGTGCCGGGGGCGTGGGTGTTCGTGGCCGAACATGTGCCGTCCCACCGCATCGGGCTCGCCTGCGGCTTCGTCACCTGCGGCCTCACGATCGGAATCCTGCTGGGCTCGCTCACCGCAACGTGGCTGAACACCGCCTTCTCACACGAGGAAATTCTGGGCGGCGCATGGCGCTATCCCTTCCTGCTCGGCGGCGTATTCGGCCTGATCGCGGTGTATTTGCGCCGGTGGCTGTCCGAAACGCCCGTATTCCAGGCGATGAAGGCCCGCAAGGCGTTGTCGGAAGAACTACCGCTGCGCGTCATCGCGCGCGATCATCGCGGCGCGGTGGCGATCTCGATGGCGCTGACGGGCTTGCTTTCGGCGGGGATCATCGTGCTGGTGCTGATGATGCCGACGGTGCTGCAGAAGTTTTACGGCTTCGATGTGCAGCGTTCGCTCAACGCCAACAGCGTCACGACTTTGTGCCTCGCGCTGGGCTGCATCCTGGCGGGCCACTTCATCGACCGGATCGGTAACGCCCGGTTCTTCATGTTGTTCAGCCTGCCGATGGGCATCGCGGCGTTCGTGATGTTCCAGTTGCTGCCGGACAACCCCGGCCTGTTGATGCCGTTGTCAGCGGTGGTCGGACTGTGCGTGGGCGTGGTGGGCGCGGTCGCCCATGCGATGGTGTACGTTTTCCCGCCCGCGGTGCGGTTCAGCGGTCTTTCGACCTCGTACAACGTTGCGTATGCAATCTTCGGCGGGTTCACGCCCATCATCGTGACCTTGATGCTGCAAGCCAGCCCCACCGCGCCGGCGCTGTACGTGCTGGCGTTCGGGATCATCGGGATCGCGTGCGGCGTGGGCCTGCGGCGCTTGCCGCAGTACACGGTGTAAGCACGCCCAGGTCAGAGAGGGCGCGCGGTATGCGGGGCGTTGGGAAGTTCGTCGCGCTCGTCTGCGCCCGCCGGGAAAGCCGCCGCAGCAGCCTCGCCGCAGGCGATAACGGCGGCCTTTATCCCGTCCACGACGCGTCCGGCTTTCAACGCTCCCGTCAGGGTGTCCATGATGCCCTGCCATGTGGCCTGTGGGACGCGCACCGCAAGGGCGGGCTCGGGAACGATCTCGGCATGATGTTCGGCGAGCGCGATGAAAACGAGCACGCCCGTTCCGGCCGCCGTGCGCCCCGCGACAAGCGCGGCGAATTCCTGCCCAGCTAAACGTGTTGCAGCGCTTTCCTTCGCGGCGCGCGGCGCCGTCAGGAGGCGAAGCGGCGGCCACTGCAGAACCGCCGCGACGACCAGCGTCACGGCCCCGACGATGAGAAGCGCGGTGCGGACATGGATCTCCGGCATGAGGGCCGCGAGCCCGCCGAACACCGCAAAACCGGTCGCCGCGGCGAAAGGCAACGTGTGGGCGCGGTAATCGTCGCACATGTCGGCGACGGCGAGCACGATCTCCACGCTGGTGCGCTTTTCAGCCGCCACCACCGCGCGTTCAAGATCCAGCTTCTCGGCGTCGTTCAGTCTTACCATCGCCCTGACGCCCCTCCTCCGCCAAATGAGCCGCCGCCGCCCGAAAAGCCGCCGCCACCCGAGCGGCCGCCGAAACCGCCACCGATAAAACCGCCCAAGCCACCGTGACCGCGGCGGCCGGTTGTCGCGTGCCAGTAGTCGCGGTGCCCGGTGCTTCGCCGCATACCGATCCGCATCATGATGAAAACGATGATGAGCGCGATGACAATGGGCGGCAACTGACCGGGATCGCCGGATTTGCGGGGCGACGGCACCGCGTCCGGATCGCCGCGCAAGACGCCGAGTATCGCGCCGACGCCGCCGACAATGCCGGCTTCCATATTCCCGGTGCGGAATTGCGGCAGGATCACATTCTCGATGATGAGGCGCGAGGTCGCGTCGGTGAGCGTGCCCTCCAGGCCGTAACCGATTTCGATGCGCACCGCGCGCTCGTTGGGCGCGACCAGGAGGATGACGCCGGTGTTCTTGTCTTTTTGGCCAATGCCCCAGGCGCGGCCAAGCTCGACTCCGTATTCGGCGATATCGCGCTCTTCAAGCGAGGTCACCGTCGCGACCACAACCTGCTGGCTGGTCGCCCGCTCGTGCGCCTCGAGTTCAGCGGTGAGCGTTTGCTTGGCGGCGGGCGAGAGAATACCGGCCTGATCGACCACGCGGCCCGTCAGCGGCGGAAACGAAAGCCCCGCCGCCTGCGCCGCACCCGCGACGACAAGTAAAAGCGTGAAAAGGAGACGGCGCATCAGAATTTGACGGCGGGCACCTGCTGGGCGGCTTCGCTGGCGGTGAAGGTCTCCCTCACCTTGGCGTCCGGATAGAGAACGGCGGCGACAAAGCGTCCGGGGAACGTCCTCAGCTCGGTGTTATAGCGCTGCACCGTCGCGATGTAGTCCTTGCGCGCAACCGCGATGCGATTTTCCGTGCCTTCAAGTTGAGATTGAAGCGCGATGAATTGCTGGTCGGCTTTCAGGTTCGGATACTGTTCGACCACGACCATCAACCGCGCAAGCGCGCTGGTGAGGCCGGCCTGGTTCTCCTGAAATTGCCGAAAGGCATCGGGATCCTGCGTGAGGTTATCCGGAAGCTGCATCGCGGTGGCTTTGGCGCGCGCCGCGATCACCGCTTCCAGGGTCTCGCTCTCGTGAGCGGCATAGCCTTTTACGGTCTCGACCAGATTCGGGATCAAATCGGCGCGGCGCTGATACTGGTTCTGCACCTGGCTCCAGGACGCCTTCACCTCTTCGTCAAGGCGCGGCACCGCGTTGACGTCACATCCAGCGAGCGCGAAAACGGTGAAGATGATGGCGAGCATCCGGGCAAGCATGAATTTCTCCCTTAGCGAGACAGTCCCTAAGTGTGCCATGAAATAGCATCTGTGGGAGGAGGAAGTTCGCCGCCGCCGCGCCGAAAGCCAGGCCGTAGGCCAGGGAGCCCGCACCACCCACATCCGCGAAGTTTCCATCGTCCTCAAGAGCGTTCACTTATGACACGTCCCCCGCGCACAGATTACCGAACGGCCGTGAGCCGCGCCGCCGAGAGCCGGGTGCTCGCCGTGTGCGGGCAGGGCGTCGTTCTGGGCCTGGGCGGCGGCCCGTCCCGCGCGCACCCCGGCGTCACGAATCTCAACATCTGGCCGTATGAGAATGTCGATGTGGTCGGCGACGCGCATCGTTTGCCGCTCGCGAACGGCAGCATCGCCGCTGTGCATTGCGAGGCGGTGTTCGAGCATCTCGAGGATCCCCACGACGCCGCCGGCGAGTTGTTTCGCGTGATGCAACCCGCGGGGCTCGCGTACATCTGCACGCCGTTCCTTCAGCCGTTCCACGGCTATCCCTCCCACTTCCAGAACTTCACGCATCTCGGACAGAAGCGCTTGTTCGAACGGGCGGGCTTCAAGGTGCTCGAATGCGGGGTATGCGTCGGACCCGCCTGGGCCATGAGCACGATCGTCGCGGCCTTCATCGCCCAGTATGCACCGCGTCTGATCCGCTGGCCGGCGCGCGCCCTGTGGTACGCCATCAGCCATCTCTTCGTGAGACCTTTGGATCACTGGCTGTCCTCGCGCCCCGACGCATATGTCGGCGCGTCGACGACCTATGTGCTGCTGGAAAAGCCGGGCCGCACACCGTAAGGCGCGGGTAGCCGCAAAGCGGCCGGGATCTTATTGGGGGAAGGGAAGGAAATGGTGGGCGCACCAGGCGTGCGGCAGTTTAATTAAAACAATAGCTTATGGGTGGGTGCGACAAAACAGAACTTCGTCGTTTACTGCGATTTTCTACGCGGTTGTCGCACCCTTCAGTCTGAATTGGGGTTCCCGCCACTTAGGGGTAGAGAATTGCGCCTCTAATCGCTGTTAGCTGCTCATCGTTACCAAAAAAGAACGTCAACTCGTATGTCTCGCCTTGTCGCGTTACCAGGCACCTATCCGTTGAGAGCAAGTATCCGCCGTCACTCGGCGACGCAACCCACAGCGGGGGCGCTCCCTGCCTCCCAACAGCGGCAACAACTGATGTAAGTTTCTGTCCCCAAGTAAGTCCAAAAGGAAGGCCTCCAGCAAACGTGGTCGGCACGATTACTTTGTTGATGAGTAGACCTTCGCTAACGCCGTACGAAACGCCCCCTTCGCTCAATGAGCACGACTGCTCGGCGTTTGGAGGAACGCTTGGACAGGATGCTTTAGTAGCCAGGTCTCTGGGTCCAAATTCCGCATGTGCTACGAAGGTAGGTTTGCACTCATGACCAAGAGCGGCAGACGACATTGCAATGTTTATGCTCAACGCCAAAGAGAGCCATTTCTTCACGGGGCAAACCTCTCGACTAAATCCAGATCGTCTTGATGCACAACGATACTGTCACCGCCCTCAAATTCGATTGTGTAGGTTACGCCTTCAGGAAATCCCTGCGGCGGCTTTCCTTCGGAAACACCACATATCGAAGCGGGTTCTCCAATACGCGGCCCTCGCTTTACAAAGCCGGGAACGTCGGACCACACTTTGACTGTCGGCTTTACGCTCACGATGTCGTTATAGGTGAATTTTGCCGGAGCATTGAGCCACGGTTCGTCGACACTCCGCTCTGCGATGACGATGCAGTGAAAATCCGACCAGTTTCCTTGCCAGGACCATCCTGCTGCCGCGTTGGCTTCAAGATACCCGCGCGCTTTTTCCGGCGAGAGCGCCTGCCTGCAATGGGGGCAGCGCGGCACTGCTTCCGCGCGGAATTTGCCGCCGCAGGCGCAGGGCTTTAAATACTGCTCAATCTCTCCAGAGATGCGACCTTGAACTTTAAGCCGTGCGGTCGTGGGAACTGGCCCCAATTCGTGAAAGAGCGCAGTACATCCACAGTTGTCGCAGTAGGCATACGCCGTGTTGCTCCATCCGTTGTGGATGAGCCGATACGAGAATTTCTGCGTGCAGTGTTCGCAGACTCCTACGCTCACAATTGCTCTCCCGACAAACTCTGGACCACGCCCTAATTACCAAGCATAGAAGCCAAGCGGCGCAAGATGGACTTTGCCTTTAACTGCAGCTGAACAGACTTTGAACGCGTACTCCGAATTTCGGTCGCGGGATCGTGAGGCCGACACACGAACCTTTCGCGCGCGATGTGTTCGTGATCTTGGTCATCTACTAGCGTTACTGAACACTGAAAAACCTTGCCAACATCCCACGAATTTATTGGCGCATCTGGCTGTGGCTCAAATGACAATGCGATGCCCGCACGTTTCAGCCATGCGAGAGGCATCTGTGTGCCAATCCATGCCTTATAGTGGGACAGCATTTTGTTGAACTCTGAACTCGGCGGAGCGATGCTGTCGTTAAGCAGGTCAATATCAAGTTCGCTCACTCCAGCTTTGAGCGCGTGCGAATAAAGTTTCCCTATTGCCCAGTATCCGTCGACGTCATTATTCCGGCTCACAAATGTGAGTGCCAAATTCCGGGCTATCGCTGCAATCTCGCGCCGCCTCGGCATATGCGTGTCCATTTCGCGCTGCCAGTTGCAGATGTCATTCCGCTTCTGACTACCACTTTCGTTGATAATCCACGGAATTTCAGCGGTGCGACAATGAAAAATCCGGCGCACGCGTCACACCGGACTCACACAATCGCGGAATTTCAATCACTTGAGAGGAAATGGTGGGCGCACCAGGACTCGAACCTGGGACCCGCTGATTAAGAGTCAGCTGCTCTACCAACTGAGCTATGCGCCCTCGGGGCCTTGTAGATGCGGCGCGTGGGTCGAAACGCGCCGCGGTACCCTCGAAAGGCGGTCCTTATAGAGGGTTGGCCGGGCTCTGACAAGGCGGCCGATTTGCCCGGAAAATCTTGCATTTCCAAGGAGCTTGGGGCCCTTATGCGGTCCGAGGCGGCCGGTTTGCCGGTCTCCTAGGCCGTCAAAGTCTGGTGCATCTCGGCGGCGACCTTCTGCCAAACCCGAAGCTGGGCGAAATTGGTCTCGACCAGGGAATGAACAGCCAAAAGCCCGACCACCGCCAGCGGCTCGACTCCGTGCCGCGTGCTAAGACGAAGAATGTGAGCGCAGACTCCGACGGCATCGATCATGAGACACCCCAGGTTTTATTTTATTTTTATGACAGTCTGTTCTTACACAGATCGGCCCAAAACGTATGTGAAATGAGCCTTCGAGCCGACATGACCTAGGTCAAACCCGAGGACGTTGAATTGATATTCCGCAGAGCAAAGACACCGGTGGACCCGGCGCCGATCCCAGAACCCGTTGCCGCGAGCGCGCCGCCCGCGCCGCCGCCGGAACCGGCGACATGGGTGCCGCCGGGGCATTTTTATTCGCCCATCGCCGACCTCGACGATCTCAAGGCGCGTGAAGCCGCGATCTTCGACCCCGCGGCCCCCTTGCCCGACGTGGACCTTCAGCCCGCGCAGCAACGCATGCTCTGGGATAAATTCGTCGCGCATGCGGCACGGTTCACCATCGCGGCGACGAAAGACGAAGCCAACGCGGCCGGTCAACGTTATTTCACGGACAACGACCAGTTCGGCCCCGGCGATGCGACGATTTACGCCGGGATGCTCCTTGAGCACAGACCCAAGCGTCTGATCGAAGTCGGCTCTGGCTTTTCCTCGGCGTTGTTCCTGGACATCAATGCGCGATTTTTCGATGGCGCGATCACATCGACCTTCATCGAGCCCTATCCGGATCGCCTGCTGGGCCTGCTGAGCGAGGCCGACAAGGCGCGGACCACATTAAGACAAGAACCGGTGCAAGCGACCCCGCTGGAGGTGTTCGGCCAGCTTGAAGCGGGCGATGTCCTGTTCGTGGATTCGACCCATGTCGCCAAGGCCGGCAGCGATGTGAATCACTTGTTCTTCCGGGTGTTGCCAAGTTTGAAGCCGGGCGTGCTGATCCACTTCCACGACATCTTCCATCCCTTCGAATACCCGAAGGAATGGTTCTTCAACGGCAACAGGTCCTGGAACGAACTTTATATGCTGCGCGCGTTCATGATGAACAATACGAGCTACCGTGTGCTGTTTTTCAACAGCTTCTTCGCGCACAGGCATCCTGAATGCGAGAACGCGCTGCCGAACTTCTGGAAAAATCCGGGTGGCGCTTTCTGGATGCGCAAAGAACGCTAGGGTTTCTTAGAAATCGTTGAAGCCGCCTCGGGCGCCCATCTGCGTATCGCGATGGACGTAGATGTTCATGAGGACACCGACGGAGAACATCAGCGTCAGGAGCGACGTACCGCCGTAGGAGACAAACGGCAGCGGGACGCCCACCACCGGGAGGAGCCCCATGACCATGCCGATGTTGATGAACACATAGAGGAAGAAGCTGGCCGTGAGGCCGACGGCCACGAGGCGGCCGAATTGGTGGCGGCAGCGGATGGCGATGGCATAGCCGTAGCCGATGAAGATGATGAAACACATCAGGAGCGCGAGCAACCCGATCATGCCCAGTTCCTCGGCCAGCATGGTGGCGATGAAATCGGTCTGGCGCTCGGGCAGGAAATTGAGATGCGCCTGGGTACCGCCCATGAAACCCTTGCCGAACAAGCCGCCTGACCCGAACGCGATCTTCGACTGCAGGATGTGATAGCCGGTGCCGAGCGGATCGCTCTCAGGGTTGAGGAAGGTGAGAACGCGGTTGCGTTGATAGTCGTGCAGGAACGACCACGCAATCACGGCGCCTGGAATGGCCGCGGCGGCGACCACCGCGAACTTCCACATCCGGACCCCCGCCATGAACAGCATGATGGCCGCGCTCATCATGATGAGCATCGCGGTGCCGAGATCGGGCTGAAGGATGACCAGGATGGCGGGTGCGAGGATCAAGCCCAGCGGTACCAATAAGATGAGCGGATTGCCGATCTCGTCCTGGGTAACGCCCTGGAAATAACGCGCGAGCGCGAGAATGATGGCGGGCTTCATCAGCTCGGACGGTTGCAGGCTGATGAAGCCGAGATCGATCCAGCGCTGCGCGCCCTTGCCGACGAACCCGAGGATATCC
Source organism: Pseudomonadota bacterium (assembly GCA_020160875.1). Classification (GTDB taxonomy): domain Bacteria; phylum Pseudomonadota; class Alphaproteobacteria; order Rhodospirillales; family Rhodospirillaceae; genus SHVO01. Next base: position 11,503 of record JAIUPE010000058.1, on the reverse strand, counting down.
ACGGCGATCAGCATCAAAAGGACGACAAAATAGAAAAGATAGGAAAAGCGCATGATGATGCGCACATCGGTGACGGCGACGATCGTCACCACACCGATGCCGAAGATGAAACGGGCGAGTTGCGGCCCCGCCCAGGGCTCGAGGTTGCCGCCGGCGGCGGAATAGAGCATCGCGAACCCGAAGGCGAAGATGCAGCCGACGATGAACAGGAGCGACCAGCTCATCTGCCAGATCTTCTCCACCGGCGACATATCGCCGCGGCGCAGACGCGCGGAGCTGGAGCCGATATCACTCATGCCGCGTTTCCGGCACGTCGCCCGGCGCCGGCACCACGGCCGGAGTCACACCCGGAAGCGGTGAGGCCTCGGCGACCACCTGCTCGTCGACGCGCGGCTTGCGCGAAGGATCGAGGCGCAGCACTTCCTCCATGACGTCGCGCGCGATCGGCGCAGCGAAGGTGCCGCCGCCGCCGCCGAAGGGCACATGCTCGACCGCGACCGCAATGGCGTATCGCGGCGCATGGGCCGGCGCGAAGCAGACAAAGAACGCGTTATCGCGATACTTCCACGGCTGAGCGTCGGGGTTACGCTTATAGGTCTCGCGCTCGGCGTCCGAGAGGCTGCGCACCTGCGCGGTTCCCGTCTTGCCGGCCATTTTCCAGTCTTTCTTTTCGGCGTCCTTGAAGCGGAGCTTACCGAACGCCATGGCGGTCGTGGCGCCGGGCGGGCCGTTGATCACGTCGTACATGCCGGCGTGCAGGATGGCCATGTTCTGCGGGGGGATCCCCAGGGATTCGAGCTGCGCATCCTGCGCTTCGTCCGTCGCCGGCGCCTTCGCATCCACCGCGCGCACCAAACGCGGTTTGACGGCAAGCCCGCCGTTGGCGACCCGCGAAACCATCGTCGCGAGCTGAAGCGGCGTAACCGAGACGTAGCCCTGGCCGATGCCGGTATTCATCGTCTCGCCCGTGGTCCAGCGCTGGCCGCGCGCGGCCTTCTTCCAGCCTTCGGTGGGGATCAATCCCGCCTTCTCGCCCGAGAGGCCGAGACCCGAGGTTTGGCCGAGACCGAGCCTCTTCGCCATGTCGGCGATCTTGTCGGGGCCGAGACGCCGCGCCATTTCATAAAAATAAATGTCGCACGAGGTCGAGATCGCGCGCTGCATGTTCACGCTGCCGTGGACCTTGTGGCATTGGAACTGCGGGATCTTGGGGTCGCGCCCGGAGCAATGCAGCGTCTGTTCGGGCGAGATGACGTTGTGCTCGAGCGCGGCCAACGTGACGACCAGCTTGAACGTCGAGCCGGGCGAATAGGTGCCGGAGATCACCTTATTGATCAGCGGCGTATGATCGTTGGTGGAAAGATCTTTCCATTCCGCCTGCGTGAGGCCGCGGGAGAAGGCGTTGGCGTCAAAACTCGGATTGGACACCATGGCGATGAGATCGCCGGTGTGGACGTCCATGACGACGACCGAACCGCTCTCCTCGCCGAGGCGTTCGCCGGCGAAGCGCTGGATGCGTTCATCGATGGTGAGGACGATGTCGGAGCCCGGCTGACCTTCCTCGCGCTTGAGTTCGCGGATGGTGCGCCCGTAAGCGTTCACCTCCACCTGGCTGACGCCCCCCTTGCCGCGCAGCTTGAGATCGTAGATGCGCTCGACCCCGTCCTTGCCGATACGGAAGCCGGGAACCTGGAGCAGCGGATCGCCCGTGAGTTCGTCTTCGTCGACCGCGGCGACGTAGCCCAGAAGATGCGCCGCATTCTCATGCTGCGGATAATAGCGGGTCAGGCCTTCGTCGATGATCACGCCGGGTAGATCCGGCGCGTTCACCTGGATGCGGGCCATCTCGTCCCAGGTCAGGTTCTCGCGAATGGTGACCGGCACAAAGCCGCGCTTGCGCCCGACTTCCTTCTTGATGCGCTCACGGTCGTGTTCCGACAGCTCGACCATCTGCGCGAGGTAGTCGAGGGTCGCGGAGAGCTTGGTCGCCTGCTCGGGAACGATCAGCACGCGGAACTGCTGCTTATTGATGGCGAGCGCCTGGCCGAACCGGTCGAGGATGCGCCCGCGCGGCGGCGGCAGCAGCTGGATGTTGATACGGTTGTCTTCGGCGAGCGTGCGGTAACGGTCCGCTTCGATCACCTGCAGATAGTACATGCGCCCGACGAGCGCGCTGACCAGGACACCTTGCACGCCGCCCAGGATCATGGCGCGGCGGTTGAACATTTTCGTCCAATCGGAATCTCTGGTGATCATCGTCATGGCTACACCTGCCCCATCAGCTTCACTTGGGCTTTGGCAAGCAGCCAGCCGACCAAGGGATAGACGGCGACGGTGATGAGATAGGACGCGAACATCGGCCCGACCGGCGTGAAACCGGAATCGGCGATGAGGCCCACCGCGATCCAGCGGATGAGCGCCGCGCCGGCGGCGACGAAGATGAAAGCGAACCAAGTGACGACGAAGGGTTTCGCGTTGAAGAATTTCTGCTGGCGCAGGACGATCCATTGCGTGAGCAGGAACACGAGCGCGGACGAACCGATCGGCGTGGCGGTGAGCAGGTCTTCCAGCAGACCGAAGCTAAAGGCGGCGCCGTAGCCCATGAGTTCGGGGCGATAGATGGCCCAGAAGTAAATCGACATGAGCGCGAACATCGGCATGACCGGCGAGAGGCCGGGTACGTTCGTCGGCGTCAGCGCGAACAGCATCAGCATCAGGGTGAGCGCGGCGGGAAGCGCCTTGCGGGCCGACAGGTCGAGGCTCTGGAGGAGCGTCGGCTGCATCATGGCTGCTGGACCGCCGGCGGCTCGAGGAGGAAACCGGCCAGGCCGTAGTCGGCCACGCGGACGTATTGGAGCTTATCGCGCGCGACGAAGAGCTCCACGGCGACGTCGCCGTCTTGCACTTCGGCCACCTGGCCGATGGGGATGCCGGGCGGGAAGGCTTCGGCGTCGCCCGAGGTGACGACCTTATCGCCGGGCGCCGCAGCGCTTTGATTGAGATACAGCAGCTTCGGACGCGCGCCGTTGTCGCCGGCGAGGATGGCGCGGTTGCCCGCTTCACCGACCAGAACCGGAATGCGCGAGTTGATGTCGGAAATGAGCAGCACGCGGGACGAGGCGTTCCCGGCCTGCGTGACGCGGCCCACCAGGCCTTCGCCGGTCATGACGACCTGGCCCTTCTTCACGCCCGACGACAGCCCGGCGGTGATGAGCACCGACTGCGCGAAGGCGCCGCCGACGTCGCCGACCACACGGGCGGTAACGAATTGCGCGCCCGGTTCCGGCACGAGCGCGAGAAGCGAACGGAGGGACTTGTTCTCGGCCTCGAGACGTTGGGCGAGAGACTGCCACTGGAGGAGGCGATCGTTGGCTTCGCGCAGCTCGGCGTTCTGCTCGCGGATGGAGGCGAGTTCGCGCACATTGTTGATGGTCTGAGCGATCATGCTCGCCGGTTCGCTCATCACCCTGAGGATCGGGGTGACGGCGTCGGTGATGGCGGACCGGGCCCGCTCCACCAGCACCGTATCGGCCTTGCCGATGAGCATGAGGGCGAAGGTGACTCCGATGAGGGACAGGAACGCAAACCGCTGGAGCAGCGATTTGAGTGTCCCTAAGCGCGAGATCTGTCCTGTCGAGCCCCGCACGTCTTTTGTCCTCTCGTCCTCGTCCCTGGTTAGGACATCGTGGGTTAGTACATCGTGGGTTAGTACATCGTGGTCAGTGCGTTACGATGGATCTTCATTTCCTCGAGCACTTTGCCGGTGCCGAGCGCAACGCACGACAACGGATCGTCCGCGATCGAGACCGGAAGGCCCGTCGCGTGGCGCAGCACGAAGTCGAGGTTGTGCAGCATCGCGCCGCCGCCGGTGAGCACGATGCCCTTGTCGACGATATCGGCCGCGAGTTCCGGCGCCGTATGCTCCAGCGCGACCTTCACCGCATCGATGATGGCCGTGACGGGCTCGGCAAGGCTTTCGGCGATCTGGCGCTGGCTGATGACGATTTCCTTCGGCACGCCGTTCATCAGATCGCGGCCCTTGATCTCCATGGTTTCGCCGTCGCCGGCTTCCGGCGGACAGGCGCAGCCGATTTCCTTCTTGATCCGCTCGGCCGAGCTTTCGCCGACGAGCAGGTTATGGTGGCGGCGGATGTAGTTGATGATCGCTTCGTCCATCATGTCGCCGCCGACCCGAACGGAGCGGGCGTAAACGATACCGGACAGCGAAAGCACGGCGACTTCGGTGGTGCCGCCGCCGATGTCGACCACCATCGAGCCGGTGGGTTCGGTGACGGGAAGGCCGGCGCCGATCGCAGCGGCCATGGGCTCTTCGATCAGATAGACCTTGCGCGCGCCGGCGGCTTCGGCGGACTCCTGAATGGCGCGGCGCTCGACGGCGGTGGAGCCGGACGGCACGCACACGATCACGAGCGGGCTCGCGAAGCTGCGGCGGTTATGCACCTTGCGGATGAAGTGCTTGATCATTTCCTCGGCGACTTCGAAGTCAGCGATGACGCCGTCGCGCAAGGGACGGATGGCCTGGATATTACCGGGCGTACGGCCAAGCATCTGCTTGGCTTCGTTGCCGACGGCCAGGACCTGCTTACGGCCCTTCGATTCGGCAAGCGCGACCACGGAGGGTTCGTTGAGCACGATACCGCGGCCTTTCACGTAAACCAGGGTATTCGCGGTGCCGAGGTCGATGGCCATATCGGCGGAGAGCCAGCCCGTCAGTCTCGAAAACATGTATTTCTACTCGTCCTTATTTTTGTGATCCGGATGCAGGCGTGCGGCGTTTGTCTCCATCCACGCGCATGCGCATCTTCGTGATCCCCCGCATATGACGCCGACTGTTTCTACGCCGGTGCCGGTCTTCCTCGAAATCGCTCGCTCAATTACTCGTACCGCTGCGGCGCGCGCGCGCCGCGTGTTCGTCAACCTCTTGCTTCAACCGTGCATGCGCGGAGCGCAGACGGAGGAAGGCGCGAATGTGATGAAAGCGCTGACGCGCAAGGTGGTATCGAACTTCAAGTCGCACTCGTCCGTCATCTCTCGTTCTCGCGTGCCGCCGGGGTCAAAAAAGAGATCGGTGCGCGACTTGTCGGAAGGCCAGGCGGACGTGACAGCCGCTGACGCTCGCCGGCCCCCTCTCGCACGGAAGGGAGAGGAGAACCTAAGTCGCGGACCCGGTCCGCGTTACAAAGTGCCGGACGCCCCTGTGGATAAACGCTTGGCGCGGCGCCGGCGTCGCATTTTAGACTCGCCGTAATCCGCAATCGAGTTATCCACAGACGGGGACGTTCCCACGTCTTTGTATTTTTGCCCGCAAATCAATGGCTTGTAAAAAGGTCTTCAACGGCCCCGAAAGGTCGCCGCCATACACTTTGCTGCAGCTGCGGTTAATGTCTCATGAAGGGCGGCGCATGGGAAGGGGCGCGGCCAAAAAAATCGAGATTTATCAGGGCGGAAGAAACGCCAAGAAATGGGGCCAGAGTGAGCAAAGGAAATGGAGTCTGACCCCATTAGAACAGGGAGCGGGGGGTGTCGAGACCGGCGTCGGAGCGGACGCAGGTTTTGGCCGGCTCCGACTCGGCGGCGCGCATCTCGAAGACGCCGCCGCCGGCGGCTTTCAGGCGGAAGAATCGCTCGCCATTGGCGAAGCGCACGCCGACTTGCACGACATCGTCCTCTTTTTCACAGCGTTGCGGCGGGCCGCTGAAGCTTGCACGCGCGAGGTTCGCCGCGGCTTCCTCGTGAATTTTCGCGAGCTCTTCGCGCGCGCGCGCGTCCGTCCACGCCGACGCCACGCTCCACGGCGCGCGCAGCCATTCCTCGACGAAGTCCTTCGGCGTCAGCGCGATCGGCGCGACGCGGCGCGCGTAATCTTCATCGAAATTGAAACGGCGCACGGCGACGCGCCCACGGCGCGCGGCATCCATGCTGCGCACGTTCATCTCGACAAGAAATTCGCCGCCGTCAAATCGCGCCGAGACCGCGGGATCGCGCCGCGAGATGAAGCTTTCGCCTTCGCGGCCCTCGACCGCGAGCGACGATCCGCCCCCGCGTTTCGCCGACCACACGCGATAATGCACCGCCTGGACCGGGCCGCCGCATACCGGACTCGCGCCGGTGACCGCCAGTAGCAGCGCATCGGGCGGCCTGTTCGCGGGGGTGGCGAATATGACCTGTTGAATCTGCTCGGGCGCATACACACCCGCGGCCGGGGTCTGCGATGTGTCGATCAGCCGGCGCCAGCCCGCCTTCGCCCATTCGTAGATGTAGGCCGTTTCATCGAAGCCGCACGCGACACCGATCTCGGCCTGGATGATCAAAAGGTCCCGCACGCGTTCGGCATCGACGAGGCCGAGAAATCCGCGCGCATTGAATTCACCGGGACTGGCGCAGCGATTGTAGCCGGGCGCTTTCGCTTCCACGCAGGCCAGATCCTTCGCCGCGATCTCGGCGTTGAGCGCCTTGTTGAAGGCGCCGGTATCGCCGTTTTGCGGAAAGCGCGCCAGACGCGCTTCGATCCAGTCCCGCAAGCCGTCGCGCGCCGCAAGAAACTCAGGCGGCATGCGCGCCGCATCGGCCGCGCTTTGACGCAGCGGCGTAAGCGCCTTACGCACGCCATCGAGACGTCCGCCGTCAAGATCGGCCGCGGCGGCACCGCCCCCACTTAGAAACAAGAGCGCCGCGACGGCGGCCTTCATGAGCGTCATGGGGAGCCCTTCAAGAACGCGCCAACTTGGCGCACGATATCGCCGCGCATCGCATCGGCATAACGCGCGCCAAGCGTGACATCCGCGTCGAACTGATTGCGGAACCACGTCGCCTGGCGTTTCGCGTATTGGCGGGTCGCGATCTCCGCCCCCCTGACGGCGCCGTCGCGGTCGAGACGGCCGGCAAGATAATCCGCGAGTTCGCGCGCGCCGAGCGCATTCATCGCGGGCGCGGTTTCTGAAACGCCCTTGGCGAGCGCGGCCTCCACTTCGCCAAGCGCGCCGGCGTCCATCATGCCCGCGAACCGCGCCGCGCATGCGGCGACGATCTCCTCGCGCGGCGGCATGATGAGGACCGAGAAGAAGGCGGCCCGCACCGCCGGCTGTGTGGGCGCCTCCTGCCAAACCGGCAGTGGCGTGCCGGTGGCTTCGACCACCTCCCACGCCCGCGCCAGCCGCTGCGTGTTGCCGACGGGAATGCGCGCGGCGCTGATGGGATCACGCGCGGCGAGCAGACGATGAAACGCTGCGTTGCCCCTATCGGCGAGAAGCGCGCGCCCCGCTTCACGGATCTCGTCGGGGATTGGGGGAACGTCGGCGACGCCCTGCATCAACACGCGCAGATAAAGTCCGGTCCCCCCGACCACGATGGGAAGCAATCGTTGGTCCTGTGCCGCCCGGATGTCCGCCGCCGCTTTCGCCGCCCACTCGACGGCGTTGCCGACGTCATTGGCGGCGAGATCGCCGAAGAGACGATGCGGGATACGCGCGCGATCGGCCGGCGCGGGCTGCGCGGTCAGGATCGGGAAGTCGTGGTAACGCTGCTGGCTATCGGCGTTGATGACGATGCCGGCGAACTCCCCGGCGAGCGCGAGCGCAAGATCGGTTTTGCCGGTCGCGGTCGGACCGGCAACGACGATGACCCTGGGCAGCCCCTGGGTCACTCAGTCCAGCACATGGCTGACAAGTCCGTCGGCCAGCTTGGGCTCGAACCAAGTGGACTTCGGCGGCATCACCTGACCCGCATCCGCAACGGCCATCAATTGCTCGAGCGTGGTGGGATGCAGCGAGAACGCCACTTTCATCTCGCCGGAGTTCACGCGCTTCTCGAGTTCGCCGAGCCCGCGAATGCCGCCGACGAAATCGATGCGCTTGTCGCGGCGCGGATCATTGATGCCGAGCACCGGCGCGATGAGATTGTCCTGCAGCAGCGAAACGTCGAGGCGCGCCACCGGATCATTTTGCGGGACAAGCGCGGGTTTGATGTCGAGCTGATACCAGCGCCCCGCCATGTACATGCCGAAGCGCGTCGGCTTATCGGGTTTCACTTGTGTATTGGCAGGCGCGACATCGAAGCGTTCGCGGATCTTAGCCAGGAATGCGTCTTCCGTGAGGCCGTTCAGATCCTTGATGACGCGGTTGTAGTCGAAGATGCGCATCTGATCGTGCGGGAACGCCACGGCGAGGAAGTATTCGGCGGACTCGGTCTTCGCCTTGCCGCGCCGGGCGGCGGCGACACGCGAGGCCGCGGCCGAGCGGTGGTGGCCGTCGGCGATGTACAGCGCCTTCATCGCATCGAACAACAAGGTCAGGCGATCGACCGTGGCGGCATCGCCGATGCGCCATAAAGTATGTTGGATGCCGTCGTCGGCGGTGACGGCGTACATGGGCTCGCCGCGTGCCGCGTTCTCGATGATCGTATCCACCGCGTCGTCGGCCTTGTAGGCCAGCAGCACCGGACCGGTCTGCGCATTGAGCGCTTCGACCTGGCGCACGCGATCGTCTTCCTTATCGGGGCGCGTGAACTCATGCTTGCGCACGCGGTTCGTGTCGTAGTCGGCGACCGACGCGGCGACGACGATGCCGGTCTGCACATGCTCGCCCATCTTCAGACGGTAGACGTAATAGTGCGGCTCGGCGTCGCGGATGAGCACGCCTTCGGCGACGAGGCGCTTCAGATTTTTCGCGCCCGTTTCATAGACAATGGCGGCGTACGGGTCGGTGTCCGCGGGGAGGTCGATCTCGGGCTTCGAGATGTGCAGGAAACTGTGCGGCTTTCCCGCGGCGCGGGCGCGGGCTTCCTCGGTGTTGAGCACATCGTACGGCGGCGCGGCGACGGCGACGGCGTGCTGCGGCGCGGGGCGAAGACCGGCGAACGGGCGAACAAGCGTCATGAATGCTCTTCTTTCAATGCGGGCGGCTATTTAGCGACGAAGATGCGTGGCGGCAATGCAGGAAACGGCGTGACGGCGTGAGTTATCCACAGGAGGTAGCTTGTCGAATTCACTTGTTGTGCCCACAAAACCTGTGGTTATGGTTGCAACCTATAATATTCCCGTTCAAGGGGTCCATTCCTCATGGCCAAAAGCAAATCCGAAATCCTGAACGACTTCCAGGAGTTCATGGGCCGTCATGGGTCGAACTATCGCGAATGGTACGTCGGCACGTCGGCGGACCCGAAGCAACAGATGTTCGGCACGCATAAGTTCAAGAACGGCGACAAGGGACTCTTCCGCCAGGCCCTGTCGGAACTGCAGGCCGCCGAGGTCGCGGAGTTCTTCACCGGTCTCGGCGCGAAGGGCAACCCAACCCCGACGCGCGACGCCGAGTATGTCTACGCCTACAAGCGGGCAAGTCACACGAAGCCGTAACGTCGCCAAACGAACGCGCTAAACAAAAAAGGGCGCCGTGAGGCGCCCTTTTCGGTTGCGCGGCGCAGCGCGGCTATTTCTCGTAGTTCTCGGCCACAAACCGGTTGAGCAGACGCACGCCAAATCCCGTGGCGCCCGGCGCCGACAGGACCGTGCCTTTCTCGTTCCACACCACACCGGCGATATCGAGATGCGCCCACGCGGTGCCCTTCTGGATGAAGCGCTGGATGAATTGCGCCGCGGTGATGCTGCCGCCCTTGCCGCTGCCGATGTTCTTCATGTCCGCGATCAACGATTTCAGTTCGCGGTCGTATTCCTCGCCCATCGGCATGCGCCACAGGCGCTCGCCCACTGTTTTGCCGGCGGCGGCAAGACGCTGGGCGAGATCGTCGTCGTTGGCGAAGAGGCCGGCGTAGTGGTCGTTGAAGGTCTGGATGATGGCGCCGGTCAGCGTGGCGAGATCGACGATGGCGGAAGGCTTGAAACGTTCCTGCGCGTACCAGACCACATCGGCGAGCACGAGGCGGCCCTCGGCGTCGGTGTTCTGGACTTCGATGGTCTGGCCGGACATGGACGTCACCACGTCACCCGGACGCGTCGCGCGTCCATCGGGCATATTCTCGACCAAGCCGCACAGGCCGACGACATTCACCTTCGCCTTGCGGCGTGCGAGCGTGCGCATCAGGCCCGCGACGATGCCCGCGCCGGCCATATCCCATTTCATGTCCCACATGCCCGGGGGCGACTTCAGGCTGATACCGCCGGTGTCGAAGCACACGCCCTTGCCGACAACAGCGAGCGGCGCGCCGCCGCTTTTGCCGGCGCCGTCCCAGCGCATCACGAGAAGCTGCGACTCGCGTTCCGAACCCTGACCGACGCTGAGCAGCGAGCCCATGCCGAGCTTTTTCATCTGCGCTTCGCCAAGCACCTCGACCTTGATCCCGTCCTTGGCGAGTTCCCGCGCGCGCGCCGCGAAGGAGGCCGGATAAACGACATTGGCCGGCTCGCTGACGAGATCGCGGGTGAAGAAGATGCCGTCCACGATCGCCGAGACCGCGGTGAACATGCGCTTTGCCTCGGCGGCCGCGCCGGTCTGGATGTCGACGTCCTTCAGCTTGGGTTTGCCGCCCTCGTCTTCCTTGGTGCGGTACTTGGCAAAACGATAGGACTTTTGCAGGAGACCGCCAGCGATATGCGCGGCGACAGCGCCCGCCGCAACACCGTCGAAAAGATCCAGCACAACAGCGGCGGCGGCGTCGCCCGCGATAACGTCGAACATCACCGCACCCAAGCGCTCGGCCGCCATGCCGTCGACGGCTTTCGTATCACCCACGCCCACGAGAACGACGCGGGAGAGTTTCGTGCCCGCCGGCACGAGGATCGTGAGGGTCTTCTCGCGCTTGCCGCGGAACTCGGCGGCCTTCATGGCGCGGGAGAGCGCGCCGCCGGCGCGCTTGTCGAGCGCGCTGGCCGCAGGGCCCAAACGCCCGCCGTCGCCGACGGGCAGGATGACGGCGCCTTGGGCGGGAACGGCGATCTTCGAAAATCCGATTTTCATGAGAGGACTCGCGGCTGGAGAGAGAAATGGCAGGCGTGAGCGTTAACCTAGGCAGGTCAGATGGGCGAATCAACCTTGCCCACTGGATAGGCCGTGGACACGCAATGGACATTGGACGGCGTCCGCGTCATAGGTTGAGGCCATAACACAAACACTTGCGGCGTTTTCAAAGGGCAGACAATGGGACGGTTCGGCGTCGGCCAGGCCATCAGACGGGTCGAAGACGAGAGATTCCTGACAGGGGCCGGCCGCTATACGGATGACATCGCCGTACAAGGCCAAGCGTTCCTTTTCGTCCTGCGTTCGCCGCACGCCCACGCGGTCATCACATCCATCGACACCGGCGATGCGCGCCGGGCGCCCGGCGTCATTGGCGTCCTGACCGCCGCCGACCTCGCGGCGATGAAGGTCGGCGCCATTCCCGTCGGGGCCGTACCGCGCGGCGCCGACGGCAAGACGGCCACGCCGCCGCCTCGCCCGGTGCTGGCGGCGGACCGTGTGCGCTACGTCGGCGAACCTGTCGCCGCCGTGATCGCCGAGACCCTCGCGCAAGCCAAGGATGCGGCCGATCTGAT
>JAIUPE010000057.1 GCA_020160875.1 Pseudomonadota bacterium | reverse complement strand
CTATGCGGCCGAAAAGCGCCGTCATGCGGAAGCGATGGCGGACGCCATTCGCCGCGGTCTCGATGAAGACGAACGCAAGGCGGAAGAAACCAAGCGGCGCCGTGCGGAAGCCTTACGTGCGCGGGGTGGGCTCAAGCGCTCCAACAACGCCTGGCGGCCGCGCCCGGAGTTCGTCCGCGTACTTCTGACGGAAACCAACATGAGCGCCAAGGAGATCGCCGCCGCCGCCGGTGTGACGATCTATGACGTGTTCCGCGAAAAGCTGTTGATGCGCCCGAAGGCCGGCGCGGCTTAGTCCCGCTTCGCTTAGGCTTCCGCCTTTGCCGAGGCACCGGCGGACGGACCGGCGGGACTAGCGCTTCAGATCTCGAGCAGCCATCGTCATTTCATCGGCCGTGCGCAGCACCGTGGCCGACGACGTATATGCGCGCTGTGTGACGATCATCTTAGAGAACTGATCGGCAAGATCGACGTTGGAGCTTTCCAGAGCGCCGATGACGAGTTGCGTGCGACCCATCTGCGAGCCGATGGCGGAGATCTCCATGTCGCCGGCCGCGTAGGTACGTTCAAACAAGTTTCCGCTTTTGGCTTCCAGATTGTTCTCCGCCGTGAAACGTGCGGTGGCGAGCTGATACAGATTGCGTTTCTGGCCGTTCGAGTAACTGCCGATCAGCATCCCGGTGTTGTCAAAATAAGTCTGGTTCAGGCGGCCCATGATGTAGCCGTCCTGCTCGATATTCTGCACCGTGAGCGTGCCGTTGTCGGCGAGCTGCGACAATTTCGTGAGATCAAGCGTGACTGTCTGGTCACCGGCAGGATCGTGAATGGTCGCTTCGATCTTGCCATCCGGCGGATCGACAATCTTGCCGATGCCGTTGAAGGCGACGGTGGGCGGGAAGAAATCGACGGGAACCTTCGATGTATCGGCACCGATGGCTTCCATATCGAGAGTCCAGGTCGCATCGAGATTCGCGGTGAAGCCGACGCCGAGTGTACGCGAGGCGCCCGTCGCATCCACGAACGGAAGCCCTACGCTCTGGCGGCCGGTATTGGCGGCGGACAAATTCGCCTGGAGCTGGATGTTGGTCGTGGCGCTGGATTCGAAGATACTGTTGTTGTTGAACATGATCGGCTGTAACGTCGTGATGTCGTTCGACGGGCTGACCACACCGTTCTCGTCGGCGGCCCAGCCATAGACGTAGCCACCGGTCGAGGTCTTCAGCAGCACGCCCTGGTCGTTCTGACCGTTGCCGTCCGTGTCGACACCGAGATCGACGGACTCTCCAAAGAACGCGCCGTCACGCGTGAACTGGTACTCCCCGAGACCCGATGTGTTCTGATTGGTGATGAAGAAACCGCGGCCATTGAGCGCCACGTCGAAACTGCGGTTGGTGGTGGCGATGGCACCCTGCCGGTCAACCTGGCGGAAGTCGTAGGTATTGACGCTGAAAAAGCTGCGCGAGAGCGGATCGATGTGATTGAGCAAGGTCGCGAAGTGCGAGCCCTGGGCCTTATAGGCGGTGGTGTTCACGTTGGCGATGTTGGTCGAGATGTTCGACATATGCTGTGACTGGGCGTTCATCGCCTGCACAGCCGTGTTGAAGATCCCTTGCGTCCCTAAGCCCATCTCGCTCTCCGATCATTCCGGGCCCGAAACGCGCACTTTTCCCAAGCGCACACTTCGAGCGTCGGTTCGGATGTAGCAAGGCGCGTGCCAGCGGCGCGCTCTAGGAAATTCAATGCGTTAGGGATGCGGGCCGGCGCGGGGAGCCCCTCTGATCCGGCAGAAGCGGCGCAGAGGCGGCAGAAATTGCCGGGCGAGCTACCAGAGCAGCGTCGTCGGCTTCGGTATGGGTTTGCGCGAGAGCACGGTGACGAAGCCCTTGATGCAGCGCACGAGGGTCCAGAGCATCCACCACAGGAAAATCACGCCGGAGATGATCAAGACCGGCGGCACGCCTTCCGGCATGAGAAACTCACCGTCTTGCGGGCCCTCGGCCATCATGGCTGCAAAATTCACCACGATGTAGCTCATGCCGATCATGCTCGCGACGATGAGGGTCAGAAGGCCGAACCAGAACGTGCGCGCCTGGTAGGAAAAGTGCGAAAGCGCGACGGGCCCGGCGTTGGCCATACCCGTGTGCGCCATGATGACCCCGACAAGGGCCAAGGGCGCGAAGAAAAAGCCCAGGCCATAGAGCACGTAGACAACCGTCGGCACCGTCAACGTTTCGACGGCGACGGTTAGCGGTGCGGTGGTATCGGCCATCGTGCCCCTCCCTTGATGGCAAGAAGTATAGAGCCTTAAATGAGGCCCGCCAGCGGGCTCGACGGATCGGCGTACATCTTGCGCGGCATACGTCCCGCAAGATAGGCGAGCCGGCCGCCTTCGACCGCGAGTTTCATGGCGCGCGCCATCTTGATCGGGTCCTTGGCGGCGGCGATGGCGGTGTTCATTAGGACGCCATCGCAGCCGAGTTCCATAGCAATGGCGGCGTCGGAGGCCGTGCCCACGCCCGCGTCCACAAGCACGGGCACTTTCGCCTGCTCGACGATGATGCGGATGCTGACCGGGTTCTGGATGCCGAGGCCGGATCCAATGGGAGCCGCCAGCGGCATGATGGCGCAGCAACCGATCTCTTCGAGGCGTTTACACATGATGGGATCGTCGGTGCAGTAGACCATCACGTCGAACTTGTCCTTGATTAGCGCTTCGGCGGCTTTCAGCGTCTCGACGATGTTGGGATAAAGCGTCTTTTGATCGCCGAGGACCTCGAGTTTGACGAGATTCCAGCCGCCGGCTTCTCGGGCGAGACGCAGCGTGCGCACGGCATCATCGGCGGTGTAACAACCGGCTGTATTGGGCAGATAGGTGTATTTCTTCGGGTCCACGAAGTCGACTAGCATCGGCTGAGACGGATCGGAGAGATTCACGCGGCGCACGGCGACGGTGACGATCTCGGCGCCCGAGGCGTCGATGGCGCGGGCGGTTTCCTCGAAATCCTTGTACTTGCCGGTGCCGACCAAAAGGCGCGAGGTGAAGCGCTGCCCCGCGACAACGAAAGAGTCGGTGGTGGTGTCGATCTTATTCATGATGTTCCTCTTCAGCCGCCGCCGATGAAATGCACGATTTCCATCCGGTCGCCATCGGCGATCTGGGTGGCGGCAAAGGCGGACTTGGGCACGATCTCGAGATTGCGCTCGACCGCGACCTTTTTGGATTGAATGCCGAGATGCGCGAGCAGCCCTTCGACCGAAAGGCCGTCAGGAATCGCGCGCGCGTCGCCGTTCAGGGTGATGTTCAAGGATACTCCCTCCCTTCGCTGGCATGACCCAGATCAGGTTCAGCGGGTTCCGGGCACGACGCCCAGTCTCAGCCCATTTGGCATGGGCACCCCGGTTCGAGCGGAAGATGGGGGACGAGAGCCCTCGAGTCAAGCGCCCAGGGCGGTCAAAAAATGGGCTAGTCCATTGCAACCATTAAATTTTATCTCTCCGGGCCGGTCGGAAGGTTGCCGCAACCAATAGGGTGG
Source organism: Pseudomonadota bacterium (assembly GCA_020160875.1). GTDB lineage: Bacteria > Pseudomonadota > Alphaproteobacteria > Rhodospirillales > Rhodospirillaceae > SHVO01. Next base: position 18,766 of record JAIUPE010000057.1, on the reverse strand, counting down.
TATATCCCTGTCTCGGCTCCGCGACCGCCCGCCCGGGTTCGGTCACTGGGGCAGGGTAGGAAAGACGAGCTTGAGCCGTACCATCGTTGTGCTGAACGGCCCGAACCTCAATTTGCTGGGGCAACGGGAACCGGAGATTTATGGCCGTGGGTCCCTCGAGGACATCAAGGCGGCCACACGCGCGCGCGCGAAGACCCACGGACTCGAAACCGATTTCCGCCAGAGCAACGACGAAGGCGAACTGGTCACGGCGATCCAGGAGGCGCGCAACAGCGCCGCCGGGATCATCATCAACGCCGCCGCCTATACCCACACTTCGGTCGCGATCCTGGACGCGCTATTGGCCTGCGACCTGCCGGTGATCGAGGTTCATTTATCCAACATCTACAAACGCGAGGAGTTCCGTCATCACTCCTACGTCAGCCGCGCGGCAACCGGCGTGATTTGCGGGTTTGGCGCGCACGGCTACGAGCTGGCCGTGGATGCGATGGCAAACATTCTCGTTTCAAGGAAGACAAAGTGAAGAAGACCGTACAGAAAGCTGCGAAAGGCGCCGTGAAAACCGCCGCCATGAAACAAGCTCCGGCCGCTGCTGCGAAGGCCGCGCCGAAGGCCGTCCCCAAGGCCGGCGAAAACAAGTCCGCCGGCGCACGCAGCATCGAGGGCTCGCTGGTGAAACAGCTGGCATCGATCCTGGACGAAACGGCGCTGACGGAAATCGAATATGAAGCCGGTGGCGTGCGCGTGCGCGTCGCGCGCAATCACGGCGCTGGCGGCTATGCCGCTCCGGCCGCTTTCGCCGCGCCGGCCGCGCCGATCGCCGCCGCCTTGCCCGCACCTGTGGCAACCGTGGCGATGCCCGCCGATCCGGTAAGCCATCCGGGCACCGTGAAGTCGCCGATGGTCGGTGTGTGCTATCTCCTTCCGGAGCCCGGCGCGGCGCCGTTCGCCAAGGAAGGCGACAGCGTGAACGAAGGCCAGACCCTCTGCCTGATCGAAGCTATGAAGACGTTCAATCCCGTCAAGGCGCCCCGCTCGGGCAAAGTCGTGAAGATCATCGCCGAGAACGGCGCGCCGGTTGAATACGGCGAGCCCATTCTTATCATCGAGTAAACACGGCATGTTCGAGAAAATCCTCATCGCGAATCGCGGCGAGATCGCGCTGCGTATTCAGCGCGCCGCCCGAGAGATGGGCATCCAGACGGTCGCGGTTCATTCCACCGCCGATTCCGAAGCGATGCATGTACGCCTAGCCGACGAGTCCGTATGTATCGGCCCGCCCGCCGCGCGCGAAAGCTATTTGAACAAGGCCGCAATCATCTCGGCCGCCACGATCACCGGTGCGGACGCGATCCATCCCGGTTACGGTTTTCTGTCGGAGAACGCCGAGTTCGCCGAGATGGTGGCCGATCACAACCTCACCTTCATCGGCCCCGCTCCGGTGCACATCCGTACCATGGGCGACAAGGTGCTGGCGAAGAAGACTGCAAAGGAAACCGGCATCCCGGTGGTGCCCGGCTCCGACGGCGCGGTGGCGTCCGAAGACGAAGCCGTCAAGATCGCTGACGATATCGGCTATCCGGTGTTGCTGAAGGCTTCCGCCGGCGGCGGCGGGCGCGGCATGAAAGTGGCGCAGAACCGCGATCAGGTGCGCGAAGCCTTCCAAGTCGCCTCGGCCGAAGCTAAAGCCGCGTTCGGCAACGGCGAGCTCTATATGGAAAAGTACCTGGGCAAACCGCGCCACATCGAAATCCAGGTCCTCGGCGACAAGCACGGTAACGTCGTACACCTGGGCGAACGCGATTGTTCGCTGCAACGCCGCCACCAGAAGATTTTCGAGGAAACCCCGTCCCCGGCCCTCAACGCCGGCCAGCGCGACGAGATCGGCAATGTCGTCGTCAAAGCCATGAAGAAGCTGGGCTACGACAACGCGGGCACAGTCGAGTTCCTGTACGAAGACGGAAAATTCTATTTCATCGAGATGAACACCCGCCTGCAGGTGGAGCACCCGGTGACGGAAATGGTGACCGGTCTCGACCTCGTACGCGAGCAGATTCGCGTGGCGGCAGGCCTCGAGCTGGGATTCACACAAAAAGACGTCACGTTCGAAGGCTGTTCGATGGAGTGCCGTATCAACGCCGAGGATCCGGAAACCTTCGCGCCCTCACCGGGAAAGATCACCGGCTACCACTCGCCGGGCGGACGCCGCGTGCGCGTCGACTCAGGCCTGTTCTCCGGCTTCAAAATTCCGCCGCATTACGATAGTCTGATCGCCAAGCTGATCGTGCAGGGCGCGACACGCGAAGAGTGCCTGATGCGCATGCGCCGCGCGCTGCATGAGTATGTGATCGACGGCATCAAAACGACGATCCCGCTGCATATGGCGGTGCTGTCGGAGCCGGCGGTCATCAACGGCGAATACGACATCCGCTGGCTGGAAAGCTTCATCGAGCGGTTAAAGACGGAAAAGTGAGGCGATCTCGTCCTCACTCTCCGGATCCAAGAAGGTCGCAAAGGAGTGTGAGGACGGCGTGACCATCACCCCGGAACTTGTGCTCAAGGCTTACGCCTATGGGGTTTTTCCCATGGCGAAGTCGCGCGAGGACACCGAAGTGTTCTGGGTGCAGCCCAAGCTGCGCGGCGTCATCCCCCTCGACCAATTCCACGTCTCTCGGTCTTTACGCAAAACCCTGCGGCGCGGGATTTTCCGGGTCACCGTGAACACCGACTTTGCCGGTGTGCTGGAAGGCTGCGCTGAAAGCGCGGAGGGACGTACCGACACATGGATCAACAATCACATCATGGACCTGTTCATTCAGCTCCATGAAGCGGGCCTCGCCCACAGCGTGGAGACATGGCTGGACGGCGAAGATGGTGTGCCGCATCTAGCGGGTGGACTGTACGGCCTTGCGATGGGCGCCGCATTCTTCGGGGAAAGCATGTTCAGCCGCGCGACGGATGCCTCGAAGGTCGCACTGGCACACCTTGGGGCCATCCTCAAGAAAGGCGGCTTCACCCTGCTCGACACACAGTTCATCACCGATCATCTGAAAACGTTCGGCGCGGTGGAAATTCCGCAGAAGGATTATCTGGCGCAACTTGGCGCCGCCCTCGCGCGCCGAGGCGAGTTCGAAGGCCCCGTGTCTCAGCCGGACTTGGAGGCCGTACTGCTTTCGCAGCGAAGCACCCAGATATCGTAGACCGGGTGATCGAGCGCCGACAGCGCCGGGCTTGAGCCGAACATCCAGCCGCTGAATACCTTTTTCTTCTCGCCTTTTTCCGGCTGGTCGAAAATCTCGACAAAAGCCGCGTTCTCGGGCGGCTCTTCCGGCGGGTGGGTGAAGCACGAGCGTGCCACGATCTCGAGTGTGCCGAACTGAATCGGCGTGTTGATGGCGCCCGATACCGTGTTTACGCGGCCGGTCACCTTATCGAGACTGCCGAACACCACCGTATCCATTGGGATGTCGGTCGCCTTAGCCGGCGCCGTCAGAAGCGCGGCCAGCGTGAGGCATCCCAGTGTCGTCGCGGAAATGATTTTCATAAGCCCGTCCTGAACAACGTATGAGTGAGCTTTTTGTTCATTGTGGGGCAGGCACGGTCGGCGCGGTCGCACCACCACCACCATTGCCGCTGTTGGTGGCCAGGAAGATGATCTCGCCGACAAGGTCTTCCAGCGATTGAAAATCGCGGGTCTTGGCGATGGCGCCGCCAGCGGCGATATGCTCGGCCGCCTGGCCTGGCACGAGGTTAATGTATTTGCCGCCGAGAAGGCCGTCGGACACGATGGCCGCCGTGGTATCGACAGGCAGTTTCACGTCCGAAGAAATGGACATCATGACCTTGGCTTCGAAGGTCTGGGGGTCGAGGCGCTGGTCGGTGACGGTGCCGACATTGATGCCGCTGATGCGCACGTCACTGCCGCGTTCCAACCCGCCGACCTTCAAGAAGGTCGCGGTGACATCGTAACCGGTGACGGCGCGCAGGTCCGAGGCCGAATACGCGAAGACCAGGAACATCGCGGCGATCACGAGCACGACGGCGCCAAGGACGGTTTCGATGGGGTTACGTCTTGTCATGGTGAATTTGATGCTGGGGATGAAGCTTCAACCGGCGGCGCGTTCGCGGCGGTCTGCGCGGCTTTGGCGCGTTGTACGATAAGCGCGACGAGATCCTCGAGAATCACCGCGTCCTGGCTAAAGGAAATGCGCGCGCCGTTTTTGAGGTTGCGATCCGAGCCGCCCGGACGCAGCTCGACATACTTCTGGCCAAAGAGGCCGTCCGTCTCGATGACGGCGGCGGTGTCGTCGGGCAAATCGAGCGCGTTGTCGAAGCGGAAGCCCAACAGCGCCCGGCCACGGCTATCGACGCTCATCTGCGCGACAGCGCCGATATCGACGCCTGCCACACGTACGGGCGTGCCGATGTGAACCCCGTCGACACGATCAAAGTCCGCTATCAAATGGAAAAGCCCGTCGTCGGTGCGTTGCGCGGCTCGATTGGTAAGCACGACAAGCAGCAGGCCCACCGCGAGCACGACCGCCGCGATAGCGCCGACAAACGTCTCGTGCTGTTCAGCCGTCTGCATCAGAAGCGCCATTTGCGAAATTTGTGCATGGACGATTCTTTTTGTTTGCGCGCGATCTGATCCGATGCGTGCAAAGGCGCGCCCTCCGTGAACTTGCCAGCCTTCGCCGGCATGCGCGTCACGCTTTTCGGGATCGCGCGCGCCGACCGCACTGACTAACCTTCAGGAGTCCAAGCCTGATAATCGCCGCTGGCCTTGGCGCGGGCGCCGCCGCGCAGATCGTGACCGGGCGGGTAGTAGGCTTCGACGGTGCCAGTGAGGTTGGACTGGTGCGGCTTGATCCACGGACGCGCGGGAGTCGCGAGCGGCGCATCGGTCGTGTGATGCAGCCAGGCATGCCATTCGGGCGGCACCCGCGAGGCTTCGACTTCACCGTTGTAAACGACCCAGCGTTCTTCGCGGTTTCCGAAACGCTTGCGCTTGGACCGGTAATAGATGTTGCCATAGGCGTCTTCGCCGACCTTCTCGCCGTAAAGCTTGGTATGCAGCCAAGTGCCGATGCTCATTGCGTCCCTACTCCATAAATCGAGCGCATATCGCAGTCTCACGCGTTATGCGGGCCGCAATATGGCGGTTTTCCCCCGCCGCGACAACCGTCCCGCGGAACTCGCTAAATACTTGATTACTCTAGCGGTTTAAGCAATCCGCGGGAAGCATGCAAGTTAACGGTGCCACACAGCCGGGAACACGGAATTTTTCCCGCGCGTTGCGTCTCCGGGTTGGATTGAATCCAACAAGGAGGTTTTAGATGAGACTCACTTCACTTTTGATTGGAGCCGCGTCGACCGCGGCTTTAGCCGCCTGCGCGGTCAATGAACCAACGCCGCGCTCAACCGCCCGCGTGGAACCGCGTCCGGCGCCGATTACATCGCCGGCGGCGCGCCAGCTGCCACCGCGTGGCACCACGCGGACTGAAACGGCGCGAGTTATCCCGGCCCCGCGCGCGGCAACGACGACGCCCGCGCCGGTCGTGACCGGACCGATGGCCGGTGAGATGAACATCGCCCGGTTGATCGGAACGGATGTGAAGGATCCGGCCGGTCAGACCATCGGCGAGATAGAAAATGTACTGCTCGACGGCACCGGCCGTGTCGGCAGCGTCGTCGTCACGGTGGGGAGCTTCCTGGGCTTCGGCGGGCGCGACGTGGAACTGCGCTGGGCCGATCTGAAGTCGATCGATGCCGGCAATGAAGTGCGGGTCGATATGACGGCGATGCAGCTGCGTCAGCGTCCGGAATGGCGCCCTAACGCCTCCGGTACGACGGCGACCAGCGGCACGGCGCCGGAGAAAAAGTAGCTCGCGCGACCCTCGAGAAAAGGGCCGGCGCAACGATGCGCCGGCCCTTGGTATTTCGATCTGTTTCCCGCGATTATTTACCGCCCCAGGGCATGATGGGCACGGTGGAGATGGCGTTCTTGGGCGAGCCTTCGATCACACGATCCGAGTAGCTAAGATAGACCAGCGTGTTGTTGGCTTTGTCGTAGAAGCGCACGACGTGCAGCTCCTTGAAGAACAGCGAGCGGTTTTCCTCGAAGACGTCGTCCTCGGTCTTCAGCTTTTCAGGCAGCGTAATGGGTCCGACCTGGCGGCAGGCGATGGAGGCGTCCGAGGTATCCTCGGCGAGGCCGAGCTTTCCCTTGATGCCGCCGGTGACGGCGCGACTCAGATGGCAGACCACGCCTTGCACGTCGGGGTCCTTGAAGGCCTCGATGCAGATCTTGTCGTTCGCGGCGCCCAGGTAGCGAAAAGTCGTGGAGACGCAGCCGACTTCATCGGCTTTGGATGTGATGGGGACGAGCGCGAAGAGGGTGAGAAGAAAAAGGGGCGCGAAGCGGATCATGAGGAGCCTCCAAAGCTATTCTTCACATGTGTCGCGCGGCGCGCTCAGGTTCAAGGCTTGTGTGAATTGGGGTCAGAGTAAAGCCCTAGAAATGGAGTCTGACCCCATTCTTGTATTCAGTATCCTCGTTATCCACAGGGTGTTCTTTATTGAAGTGCTTGGGGTTAGCACCTACTCTTGTGGGTGTCGCATCGAGGGGACCCCATATATAGGGTTCCGGGGCAGAGCGACTTTGAGGACCGCAGAAAAAGCTTGGAATACCAAGCGAGTAGGAGGCTTCCCCACGGAGCCTCGGCGGAGTTTTCGTCGCTTCGGCGACATTTATTGTTTCAGAGGGCGGTACCATGCGGATCACACGGCGTTTCACGAACGAAGGTCAGTCCCCGTACCAGGGGATTGGTTTCCGGGCGCAAGCGAGCGAGATCCGCAATCCCGACGGCTCGGTGGTCTTCGCCCAGGACGGCCTCCAAGTCCCCGAATCGTGGAGCCAGGTCGCCGTCGACATCCTTGCCCAGAAATATGTGCGCCGCGCCGGCGTGCCGGCCAGACTGGTGCCGGTCGCCGAAGAAGACGTGCCTGATTTCCTCTGGCGCAAGGTCGCTGCGACGGCAGAGCTGTCCGAACTGCCTGAGAAAGAGCGCTTCACCGGTGAGACCGACGCGCGTCAGGTGTTCGACCGCCTCGCGGGCACATGGGCGTACTGGGGCTGGAAAGCCGGCTACTTCGATAGCGACCGCGACGCGCGCGCCTACTACGACGACATGCGCTACATGCTGGCGACGCAAATGTGCGCGCCGAACTCTCCGCAATGGTTCAACACCGGTCTGCACTGGGCCTATGGGATCGATGGCGGTTCGCAAGGACACTACTACGTCGATCACATGACGGGAAAGCTGATGCCGTCGCAGAGCGCCTACGAGCGCCCGCAACCGCACGCCTGCTTCATCCAAAGCATCCAGGACGATCTCGTCAATGACGGCGGGATCATGGACCTGTGGGTGCGCGAAGCACGCCTTTTCAAATACGGCTCAGGCACGGGCACCAACTTCTCGAACCTGCGCGGCGAAGGCGAACGTCTTTCGGGCGGCGGCAAATCCTCCGGCCTCATGAGCTGGTTGCGGATCGGCGATCGCGCCGCCGGCGCGATCAAGTCAGGTGGCACCACGCGCCGCGCCGCCAAGATGGTGATCCTCAACGCCGATCACCCGGATATCGAAGCCTTCGTGGATTGGAAAGTGCGCGAGGAGCAGAAGGTCGCCGCGCTGGTGGTAGGCTCGAAGCTCACCGCCAAGCACCTCAATCTGATCCTAAAGGCTTGCCGTTCATGGGACGGCATCGACTCGACCAAGCGCCTTGATCCCTCCGCCAACAAGCAGCTGCGCAAGGAAATCAAAGCCGCGAAGGCGGCGATGATCCCGGAGGCGATGATCCAGCGCGTGCTGCAGCTTGCGGCGCAGGGCGCGGCGAGCCTGGAACTACCAGTGTTCGACACCGATTGGGATTCGGAAGCATATGGTACCGTCTCCGGCCAGAACTCCAACAACAGCGTGCGTGTGACCGACGCCTTCCTGAAGGCGGTCGAGAACGATGCCGACTGGGAGCTGACCAGCCGCCTCACGGGCAAGGCCGTGAAGACGATCAAGGCGCGCGCCTTGTGGGAACGAATCGGCGAAGCCGCGTGGCAGTGCGCCGACCCGGGCCTGCAATACGACACAACGATCAACGACTGGCATACCTGCCCCGAGTCCGGGCGCATCAATGCGTCGAACCCGTGCTCCGAGTACATGTTCCTCGACAACACAGCGTGCAATCTCGCTTCGCTCAATCTCATGAGCTTCCGCAAGGCCGACGGCCTTTTCGATACGGAAGGCTTTGAGCACGCGGTGCGTCTATGGACCATCGCGCTGGAAATCTCCGTCGTGATGGCGCAGTTCCCGTCCAAGGAAATCGCGCAACTCTCGTACGACTTCCGCACCCTCGGCCTCGGGTACGCCAACCTCGGCGGCCTCCTGATGGCTAACGGCCTGTCCTACGACAGCGAAGAAGGCCGCGCGTTGTGCGGCGCCATCACCGCGCTGATGACCGGCGCGTCCTATGCCACGTCGGCCGAGATCGCCGAAGAGCATGGCCCCTTCCCGGCCTACCAAAAGAACGCTGCGGCGATGCTGCGCGTGATCCGCAATCACCGCCGCGCCGCCTACGGCGCGCATGATGGATATGAGGGCCTCGCGATCAAGCCGGTGGCGCTGAACGCCGCCGACTGTCCGGACAGCGCCCTCGTGACCGCCGCCAAGCACGCCTGGGACCGCGCGCTGGAACTCGGCGCCGCGCATGGCTTCCGCAACGCGCAAGTCACCGTGATCGCGCCGACGGGCACCATCGGCCTCGTCATGGACTGCGATACCACGGGCATCGAGCCGGACTTCGCCATGGTGAAGTTCAAGAAGCTCGCGGGCGGCGGTTACTTCAAGATCATCAATCGCATCGTTCCCTTGGCTCTGCGCACGCTGGGTTACAACGAGCAACAGATCAGCGAAATTACGACCTACGCACTGGGCCGCGCGACGCTGAAGGGCGCGCCAGCAATCAATCCGACGTCGCTCGCGGACCGCGGCTTCGACGAGAAGACCCTCGCCGCAGTCGAAACCGCGCTCAAGGACGCGTTCGACATCAAGTTCGTGTTCAACAAATACGCCCTTGGCGAGGAGTTCTGCGTCTCGAAGCTGGGCTTCGACGCCGAGCAGCTCGACGACCCTTCGTTCAACATGCTCGAAGCCTTGGGCTTCACCAAGTCGGCCATTGAACAGGCCAACACCTACGTCTGCGGCGCGATGACCTTAGAAGGCGCGCCGCACCTGAAGGTGGAACACCTCGCGGTGTTCGATTGCGCGACCCCCTGTGGACGCAACGGCACGCGCTCGCTGTCGGCCGCCAGCCATATCGGCATGATGGCCGCCGCCCAGCCGTTCATCTCGGGCGCGATCTCGAAGACCATCAACATGCCGAGCAGCGCTTCGATCGCGGACTGCAAAGACGCTTATATGAAGTCGTGGAAGCTTGGCCTCAAAGCCAACGCGCTATACCGAGACGGCTCGAAGCTATCCCAACCGCTGGCGGCCCAGGTGTTGAGCGACAGCGGCATGGAAGACGACGACGAGGATGCCGTCGCCGCCGTCGCCGCCGCGCCGTCTGCCTCGCGCGCGGAAATCGTCGCCGAGCGTATCATCGAGCGCGTGATCGAGCGCGAGCGTCAACGCCTTCCGGACCGCCGCAAAGGATACACCCAAAAGGCCATCGTTGGCGGCCACAAGGTCTATATCCGAACCGGCGAATATGACGACGGAAAGCTGGGTGAAGTGTTCATCGACATGCATAAGGAAGGCGCGGCCTTCCGTAGCTTGATGAACAATTTCGCCATCGCGATCTCCATCGGCCTCCAATACGGTGTGCCCCTCGAGGAATATGTCGACGCCTTCACCTTCACCCGCTTCGAGCCGGCCGGCGCAGTGCAGGGCAATTCGTCGATCAAGATGGCCACCTCGCTGCTCGACTATGTGTTCCGCGAACTCGCAGTGAGCTATTTAGGCCGCAACGACCTCGCGCATGCCACCGACGCGGACGTGCAGCCGGACGCCATGGGTGAAGGTAGGAACGCGGATAAGCTTCTGCAGATCGCCGAGAAGTCGGTATCGAAAGCCTTCATTCGCTCGTCGAACCTCTACTTCCTGAAACCGCAGGGACAGGGCGCGGAAGCCGCCAGTTCCGCCACCGGCCCAATCGCGGGCGCACTGTCGAGCTTAAGCGCGCCGGTTGCCGCTCCGAGTGTCGCGATGTCGGGCAGCGCGGCCGCGCTGGCGCAAGGCGCTTTCGCGCAAGAAGAGGTGAAAGTCACGCGAGTCACCGAAGTCACGGAATCCCGCCGCAGCGCCATGCATGTGGCGCGCATGAAGGGCTACGAGGGCGACGCCTGCGGCGACTGCGGCAACTTCACGCTGCTGCGCAATGGAACGTGTCTCAAGTGCGATACATGTGGAACAACCAGCGGGTGCTCATAATGAAACCCCGCCCGCACGTCTCGTTCTTTGGTATCGCTTCGCCCGCCATTGGCGTCACCATGATCGGCTGTTCATAAGACATCCCAATGCCGGTTCCTCCAGCCCTTGCAGCGCGGCCGTCGTCGGACCCGGTAAAAATATCCGGCTTCCCGCCGGATGAAGCACAGAGCACCATCGGCGGCTGCTTCGGCGTATTTCTACGCCGGGCCGTGCCCGGCCACACGGCATATGGGGTCGCACGCGGCGCTTGCGTGCCTGCGGTGGCCGCGCTGAGAGGTGAACTTTATCCCAAGGGCGACACCACGGTGGATCACTTCGTGGTGGGCGGCATCGGCAAGCGTACGGCGCTGGCGCCGATTTCACGCGTCGACGTCATATATCTACTGCCGCCAAAGCTTGCAGCCACCAAGGCCAGCGACGCGCTGAAGGTCGTCTGGGCCGTCCTCAAGAGCCGCTTTCCAGGGACGCGGCTGGCCGAACACACCGTGGTCGTCCCGCAGGACAATATTGAAATCCACGTTGTGCCGGCGCGCGAGCACGGCCAGGCTTTCCTGATCCCCGGGGCAACCGCGCACGCAGGCGGCTGGATCCTCTCTAATCCCGTCGCCGAAGCTGCCACACTGCGACTTTCCGACAGCCTATATGGCGGTCGTCCGCGCCTGCTTCTGACGGCCCTCAAGGCTTGGCGCGCGAACGTCGAGGCTTCCATCAGCGCCTTTGCACTCGAACAACTGGTACAGGAGTTCTATGCCGGAGCGCCGCGGCCTTATGACTTGGAGCGCGCGCTGATCGATTTCTGGGCCTGGAGCCGAAAGCGCACGCCATGCACGGTGAAACCTCCCGGTGGCGCCACGCCGCTGGAGATCGGCGAAAGCTGGCACGGCAAAGCAAAAGCCGCCTATTGGCGCGTGACCCTGGCCGATCACCATTTGAAGACAGGCAAGCTTATCGACGCCGCCGTGGAATGGCGTCAGGTGCTGGGTCCTGCGTTCCCCGTACCGGGCGAGACGCCGCTACGGACCCTGCCGCTGTTCAAGAAGAAAACGGCGTAGCCGCAGCCTTCAAGAACAATTGAGAGTAATCCGTCCTGATAACCGCCGATGCCGAGTGTAGCGTGGCTGGCGCTGCATAAGGAATGCGACGCCTCACCCGCCGGACGTGTCCCAGCCCTCGCTCCTCGCGGAGCTAAGGCTGGCTTACGCCACCGACCTAGGTCTTGGGGGCTTCGTACAGGAAGCGAGTGCGGACGGTACCTTCGATGACCGCAAGTTCCTTGCGGATCCCCATACCGACCTCGACCCGGCCCAGGACGTCGGTGACCACATAGCCGATCTCGCCATCCGTGCGCAGATACTGGCCGGCGATATTGATCTTCCGGCGCGAAAACACGTCAGAGATTTTGGCCATGACGCCCGGCACATCGCGGTGGATGTGCATGAAGCGAGTCGTATCCGACTGCTGGGGAAGCGCGACTTCGACGAAATTCACCGCGCCGATGGTGGACCCATTGTCCGAATATTTCACCAACTTCTCGGCGACTTCGGCGCCGATGTTGGCTTGTGCTTCTTCAGTCGACCCGCCGATATGCGGCGTGAGGATGACATTGCGCATACCCTGCAGCGGGCTCTTGAATTTCTCATCCGCGCCGCCCGGCTCTTTCGGGAACACATCAAGGGCGGCGCCCGCGATATGGCCGGATTTGAGCGCATCCACGAGCGCCGGAATCTCAACCACGTTGCCGCGCGCGGCGTTGATGAGGAAGGCGCCTTTCTTCATCTTCGCAAGCTTAGCGGCGGTGATCATATTCTTGGTCTCGGGCGTTTCGGGCACATGCAACGAGATGACGTCCGCGGTTGCGAGCAGGTTGTCGAAGGAACGGCAGGCCTGCGCGTTGCCGATCGCGAGCTTCTCGATGATGTCGTAGAAACGCACCTGCATGCCCATGGCTTCGGCGATGACCGAGAGTTGTGAGCCGATATGGCCGTAACCGACGATGCCAAGCACCTTTCCCCGGATTTCGCGCGCGCCCTTCACCGACTTATCCCACTCGCCTTCATGCGCACCCCAGGAACGCTGCGGCACGCCGCGGAAAAGCATGATGATCTCGGCCAGCACCAATTCGGCGACCGAGCGCGTGTTGGAATACGGCGCATTGAAAACAGGAATACCCATTTTCTTCGCGCACTTGGTGTCGATCTGATTCGTGCCGATGCAGAAGGCGCCGATGGTGAGGAGTTTTTCAGCAGATGCGAGCACGTCCTTGGTCAGCTTCGTGCGCGAGCGGATACCGAGGATGTGAACATCCTTGAGCGCCTTTTTCAGGGCATCGCCGTCTAGCGCTTCATTGACGGTGCGGATCGAACTGTAACCGTTGCGCTTGAACAGCTCGACGGCGCTTTTGTGAACGTTCTCGAGCAGAAGGACGTTGATCTTGCTTTTGGGAAGGGAAAGACGTTCCGCCACTTGAATCTCCGACTGGGAATCTCCGTCTGGGTCTGGCCTCGCCGGCCGGGACCGTCGTAATGTGGGGCGGGGATTAGCACAAACACCCCCAGGGTCGCGATTGCAAAGTTCGCAGGGCAGGCCGTCCGGGACTGACCACGCTTTCGAATCGGGACCTTGCTGGGACAAGACCGCCGAGGGACCCACGCATGGCCGGAAAGATCGAAACACGCCTAAAACAGCTGGGTTTGACCCTCCCCGTGGCGGCAACGCCCGTGGCGAACTACATCCCGTTCGTGAAAACCGGAAACTTGGTCTTCGTCGCGGGTCAAATCCCCCTTCTGAACGGCGCCGTCCATTACCAAGGAATCGTGGGGCTGGATGTGACCCTTGAGGAAGCCGTGAACGCGGCACGCCTATGCGGGCTCAATCTACTGGCCCAGGCCAAGACCGCCTGTGATGGCGACCTGGATCTCATCGCGCGGGTGGTAAAACTCACAGGATTTGTGGCGGCCAACGCCCACTTCACCGATCACCCCAAAGTGATCAACGGCGCATCTGACCTCATGGTGGAGGTCTTCGGCGATGCGGGCCGGCATGCCCGCGTCGCGGTCGGAGCCCCGTCCCTGCCGCGCGGCGCGCCGGTGGAAGTGGATGCTATTTTCGAGGTTGCGTAAGGCCGTTGCCGGACAGTTTCTCCCTCAAAGTCGTTCCCAGCATTCATCGCATCGATGCCGCCGCATGGGACGCCTGCGCAGGCGCGGGTTCTCCCACATATAACCCGTTCGTTAGCCATGCCTTCCTCAGCGCGTTGGAGGACTCTGGCTCCGTTAACGCGGAGAACGGATGGGCCCCGCAGCACCTCGTGCTGGAAGACGATGGCCGCGTGGTGGGCTGCGCACCGCTGTATTTAAAAAATCATTCCTACGGCGAATATATCTTCGACTGGGGCTGGGCGCAGGCGTTCGAACGGGCTGGCGGACGCTACTATCCAAAGCTTCAATGCGCCGTGCCGTTCACACCGGCAACTGGACCGCGGCTCCTTGTCGCGGCGAACACACCACAACGTGAAGGACTCCAACGCGTGCTAGCCGAGGGCATGATCGACCTCGCGCGTCAGCTCAAAGTTTCCTCGGTGCATGTGACTTTCGCGACCGAAGCGGAACACAAACTCATGGACGAAGAGGGTTTGATGCCGCGCCTCTCGGAGCAATTTCATTGGAAGAACGAAGGTTACGCCAGCTTCGACGATTTTCTCGCAGCGCTGTCCTCACGCAAGCGCAAGACGATCCGGCGCGAACGTGAAATGGCCAACCAACGTGTGAAGATCTCCACGCTGACCGGCGACGACATCACCGCGCGGCATTGGGACGCCTTCTTCCGTTTCTATATGAATACGTCGGACCGCAAGTGGGGTCAGGCCTATCTCAACCGCGAATTCTTCACTTTGCTCGGCGAGCGTTTGAAGGACGCGGTGGTGCTTGTGATGGGCGAAGAGAACGGAGAGCTTGTCTGCGGGGCGTTGAACCTGCGCGGCGGCGATACGCTGTTCGGCCGTAACTGGGGTGCGGCCGTCGACTATCCCATGCTGCACTTCGAGGTGTGCTACTACCGCGCGATGGATTTCGCCATCGCCGAGAAACTGGCGTGGGTCGAAGCGGGCGCCCAGGGCGAGCACAAGATCCAGCGCGGGTACCTGCCGCGCAGCACTTACTCAAACCACTGGATCGCGGACCGTGGGTTCCGCAACGCGGTCGCGGATTTCCTCGCACGCGAGCGCACGGCGGTGACAGCGCAGATGGAAGAGCTGACGGAGTTGGGACCGTTTAAAAGGGACGGCGTGTCTACTTCTTGATCTCGATGGAATTGCCGTTCTCGTCCACGGCGACAAAGGTGTAGCGGCCTTCGGTCACCTTCAGCTGCGTAACCGGGACGCCGGGGGAACGCCGGCGCACCCAGCATTCGATATCGACGGCGACCGAGGTGCGGCCAATACGCCCGATCCGCGTGTAAATTGTCACCTCATCGCCTTTATTGATGGGCTTGTGGAATTTCATGGCGTCCACAGCCACGGTCACCATGCGTAGCCCTCCGGCGACCTGGCCGGCGGCAATCGCGCCGCCGATATCCATCTGGCCGAGCACCCAGCCCCCGAAAATCTGGCCGTAAACGTTGGTGTCGGCCGGCATAGCGTAGACGCGCAGCGCCAGTTCGCCATTTGGGGTTTCAAGGGGCGGTTTTTCAGTCTCTTGTGCGGACATGGTCTTCAACTTATTTGGAAAAACGCAAGATATTGTGCAGGGACGCGAAGACTCATACTTTACCGGCGCGCGCCGCCCCTGTCCCCCTTAAGATTTAGAGCTATGGCCGACCTTTTCTCCTCGAAGCCTCGCCCCGCCAAAGAAAAAGAGAAAGAAAAAGAGCCGCGCGCTTCCGGCGGCGGCTACACCGCGAAGGACATCGAAGTCCTGGAAGGCCTGGAACCTGTCCGGCGCCGGCCCGGCATGTACATCGGCGGCACCGACGAAAAGGCGATGCACCACCTGATCGCCGAAGTGCTCGACAATGCCATGGACGAAGCCGTGGCGGGTTTCGCGAGCACGATCGAAGTCCATCTCGGCGAGAACAACGAAGTCACGATCCGCGACAACGGCCGCGGTATCCCGATCGATCCGCATCCGAAGTTCCCAAAGAAGTCGGCGCTCGAGGTCATCATGACCACGCTGCACTCGGGCGGTAAGTTTTCGGACAAGGTTTACCAGACGTCCGGCGGTCTCCACGGCGTCGGTGCCAGCGTCGTCAATGCGCTGTCGACCAACCTTACGATCGAAGTCGCGCGCGACAAGACGCTGTACACGCAAACCTTCAGCCGCGGTCATGTCACCTCGAAGCTGATCAAGGGCGGTTCGGTGAACCGCCGCGGCACGACGGTGCGGTTCACGCCGGACCTGACGATTTTCGATAAAGGCTCGGAATTCCGGCCCGCCAACGTCTACCGGATGGTGCGTTCAAAAGCGTATCTATTCGAAGGCGTGCGCGTACGCTGGTCGGTCGAGAAGAGCCTCCTCAAAGGCGACGACAAGACACCG
Source organism: Pseudomonadota bacterium (assembly GCA_020160875.1). Taxonomy (GTDB): domain Bacteria; phylum Pseudomonadota; class Alphaproteobacteria; order Rhodospirillales; family Rhodospirillaceae; genus SHVO01. Next base: position 2,751 of record JAIUPE010000057.1, on the reverse strand, counting down.
GCCGAAGAAGAGCTGCATTTCGAGAATGGGCTTGCCGATTATCTTCGGCATGTACTGAACGGCCGCAAGCGCCTGGTTGAACCGTTTTTCTCGGGCAAGGCGGAGCTGGAAGCCAGCACCAACGATTCCGGCGGGCGCGTGGAATGGGCCGTATGCTGGCCCGACGACGAGGACGGCTTCCTTAATTCCTACTGCAATACCATCCCGACCCCGGAAGGCGGTACACACGAGCAAGGCATGAAGAGCGCGATGCTGCGCGCGCTGAAGGGCTATGCCGAAATGACCAACACCAAGGGCACGGGCATCGTCACGGGCGAAGACTTGTGGGGCGGCGCCTGCATGATGCTGTCGGTGTTCATCAAAGAACCACAGTTCCAAGGCCAGACCAAAGAGAAGCTCGTGTCCGTATCGGCCTCACGGCTTGTCGACACGGTGATCAAGGATCACTTCGATCACTGGCTGTCCGGGGATCCCAATTCAGCGAACGCCCTTCTGGAAACCGCCATCGCGCGCGCGAACGACCGTGTGCGCAAGAAGCAGGACCAGGATCTGTCTCGCAAGTCGGCGACCAAGAAGCTCCGCCTGCCCGGCAAGCTGACGGACTGCACGCGCTCCAACCCCATCGGCACCGAACTCTTCATCGTCGAAGGCGACAGCGCCGGCGGCTCGGCCAAACAGGCGCGCAGCCGTGAAACACAGGCCGTACTGCCCTTACGCGGCAAGATCCTGAACGTAGCATCGGCCAGCGACGACAAACTGCGCGCCAATCAGGAACTTCAGGACCTGATCGAGGCGCTGGGCTGCGGTATTCGCGATCGTTATGACGAAAGCAAGCTGCGCTACGAAAAGATCATCATCATGACGGATGCCGACGTCGACGGGGCGCATATCGCGAGCCTGCTCATGACCTTCTTCTACCGTGAAATGCCGCAGATGATCGAAAACGGGCATCTTTATCTTGCCATGCCGCCGCTGTACCGGCTGACGCAAAAGGCCAACATCGCTTACGCGATGAATGACGCGCACAAGGAACAACTCATCAAGAGCCACTTCGATTCGCGCGGCAAAGTGGAAGTCAGCCGCTTCAAAGGTCTGGGTGAAATGCCCCCGATCTATTTGAAGGAAACGACAATGGATCCGGCGCGCCGCACACTGCTGAAGGTCATGTTGGCGGACGACAGTGAAAAGAGCTCGCAGCGCGCGACCGCAAAACTGGTCGAACAACTGATGGGCCGTAAGCCGGAAGAACGCTTCAAGTTCATCCAGGAAAACGCCCAGTTCGCAACGGCGGCGCTGGATATCTAGCAGCTAGGCTGCTTGCCCCATCGGCTCGGCCATTTCGGCGAACACACGGACGCTGCGTTCGCAGACAGCTTTGATCGCGGTTTTGATTGGTTGAGTCAGCGCGCCCGCGGCGCGCGGGCCGCCAGCATCCTTCCTGAGATGGGCGATAAATTGCTTCCAGGCCGAAATATGGGCTTCGTCGCTGATCCATGACAGGAAAAGGCCTGCATCGACCGTATCACGCAGCGTCCTGATCGCGAATGCGGCCACGTCAGAATCCTCGATCTCCGACAAGAGCATGGATACACGTTGATGCATTTCGGCGCTCAAGGCCTGCAGCGCGCCGACAATCGCGAGCGGGCATTCAGCGACACGCCGCAACGCTTCCGCGTCCGTAAAGACCGGCCAGCACCCCTCCTTCATCACGGGTGCGATTTTGACGATCGCGTCTTTAGTGAGCTGTCTGTTTCCGAGCGCGAGTGCGAGAAATGCTGGGCCGGCGCCCAACATATGCGTCAATGTTTGTGCGAGCGGCACCGTGAGATCGGGCCCTCCTCCTTGAGCCAACGCGCCTTCAACGGGCATCCCATTCAAGCTCAGGACATAGGCTTCGGCCATCTCCATGACGATCTTGAAGTCCGATTTGTTGAGTTCACCGAGGGCGCGAATGGTTGTCGGCGACTCGAGCGCACCGACAATGGCGCCTAATGCGGCGACAGTGCGGGTGGGCAGCGTCGCGAGCGCTTCGATCAGCGCAAATTGGCCGCGCCGGTTCAGATGAGGCTTCAGGGCTTCGTACAAGCCCTTCTGAGGATAATCGGTTAGAAGACTTTCGGTTTTGGGTGGCGGGAATAGCGCCCCAAGGAGCGGAACCCTGGACAGCGGGTTGCGTCGCTTCTCGCGCTCCTTCGCGACCCAATCCTTTTGCAGGCGTTCGCACGTCAAGCGCGCGGTGCCGAACAAGTGCGCCATCACAATGTCGTCGAAAGGCTTTTGCGACATTGCAAGGATATCGGTGGTTTTCTCGGCGACGTCGCCGGCCTCAGTACGCAGCAACCCGATGAACGGATCGGTCTTTCGTGACCGCCAGACAATGTCGAGAAACAGCGGCACCAGCACGGGATAAGCGCGCATGACGTCTTCGGGCTTGGACCAGCCCTGAATGCGTTTCGCGAGCCCTTCCGCCCCTTCGATGTCGCCAATGTGCGCCCGCAAGGTCTCGAACCAGGCTTGGACCTGGCTGCGAAGGGCTGTACGGCGGCGTTCGGGGCCTGGCGTTGTTTGCGGCTTACTCATGACCTGTCGTCGGCGGTGTTAATGCACCTTACCGTAGGGACAGCCGCAGGCCTTTCCCATCAATCATAGGGGTAAGCGCCCTGCTCAAAGGTATGTATTGCCGGCGTTGCGCCTCGTCTAGAGACCGGGAGGCGGCTCGAGAAACACCGCGGGACGAAACTTCATGTATTC
>JAIUPE010000056.1 GCA_020160875.1 Pseudomonadota bacterium | reverse complement strand
CTTTGGTCGGCGTCTCGCGGCTGGCGATGTTGACGTTCTGACCGTCATCGAGCCCCAGTTTGCGCACACCCTTCAGAATGCCGCGCTCATCGAAGCTGATCGCATAGACGGTGCGGTCAAGTTCGTGGTTCGGATAGAAGGCGTACTGCGTCGTGTGGGCGCTGATGTAATACCAGGTCTCGTCATCGAACACGGCCGTCGTCGCCGGCGTGCCGAGAAGGCCGCGCACGTCCTGGCGCGTCTGTTCGCCGACGGCGAGCTGCGCAAGGGCTTCCGGCTGCGGCAGATTTCCGCGCGCGTCGATGTCTTTGGCGCAGCCCGACAGAAGAGCGGCGGCGAGGGCGAGGACGGCCGGGAAAGGCAAATGTCTGGTATTCATGGGCAACCGTATTATATCAGGCCCCTAAAGAAGCCTAGACCCTTGTTGTGGCCCCCAAAATCATTACAACCGGGCCTATTCACAATCTTGAGAAGAGCAGCCGCGCCTTATGCCATTCGCCAGCTTTTTTAAGCGCGCCACTTTTAAGCGGAGGGACGCGACGCCCGATCCGGTGGATGCGCTGTACGCGGCCCTGGTCCAAAAGGCGCGGGATCCGAAGTTCTATACGGACCTCGCCGTGCCCGACACCGTGGACGGACGTTTCGACATGATCGTGATCCACGCCATGCTCGTCATGCGCCGCCTGCGCGAGAACCCGGACGACGTGCGCACCACGGGTCAGCGTCTGTTCGATCTCATGTTCCTCGACATGGACCGCTCCCTACGCGAGATGGGTGTCGGCGACATGAGCGTCGGCAAACATGTGAAAAAGATGGCCAAGGCTTTTTATGGCCGTGCGTCCGCGTATGAGATGGGCATGGACGGCGAGGCGGAGCTGCTGCCGAATGTCATCGGCTTCAACCTCTATCGCCACAACGAACCCAGCGCCGACGTGCTGAATCGCATGGCCTCGTATTTACAGCGGGCCAGCGCGCATCTCGCGGGGCAGCCGCTGGCGGAGATCGCGGCGGGTAAAATCGATTTCGAGGTGCCGGTCCAATGACCGTGACCCCGAATCCCGAACTTGAGTTCTCGTTTCCGGTCGATGTCACCTCGTTGCCGCCGGTCGGGCGTCACTACGCGATCGCGGCCGATGAAGCGGCCCGCGCGCGCGTGGCGGTGCGTCTTGGCTTGCAGGACGTCCGTGCGCTCACGGCATCGTTTGAACTGATGCCCCGGGCCGGGGGGCTGGTGAAGGTCACCGGCAGCGTCGAAGCCTCTGTTACACAAATCTGCGTCGTCACCCTTGCGCCTCTTCCCGCGACGCTGAGGGAGGAGGTCGAAGTCACCTTTTCGACGTTTCCCCTTAAGCCCGCCCCCCAAGCCAAGGCGGGTAAGGGGGAGGACGAGGATGAGGACCTGCTGGCGCTTGGCGAGGACGACCCCCCGGAGGAGGCCCTGGACGGCCTTGTCGACCTCGGCGAGCTGGCGGTCGAATACATGGCCCTGGGCCTGGAACCCTATCCCCGGGCGCCTGGAGCGGCCTTTGAAGGCACGCCCTGGGCCGGGAAAGGGGGAAAAAGTGAGCAGGAGAGCCCATTTGCGGTTCTGGCCCAGCTCAAGAAAAAAGAGCCCCCCAAAGGGGGGTGATCGGGCGTTACGTGCTTGCGCCCCCGAAGCTTTTTCGCTATTTAGGCGCGCTTTCGGGCAGCCCCACGGTGGTTTGGCCAGTCCCGACGCATTTACATCACGAAAGATTCGACCATGGCGGTCCCTAAAAAGAAAGTTTCCAAGTCTCGTCGCGACATGCGCCGTTCGCACCACGCGCTCAAGTCGTCCTCCCGCCAGGAGTGTCCGAACTGCGGCGAACTCAAGCGTCCGCACCACATGTGCGTTTCCTGCGGCCACTACGACGGCCGGGAAGTCGCTCCGCAGAGCGAGACTGTCGCCTAAACGGCGTCCTATAATCTCTCCCAGTCGCGAGGCGCTTTCACCGTGCCTTTGACAATGCAAAGGGGGAGGGCTCGACATCGTGATGCGACTCTCTCGGGGGGCTAGGTGAGCGCACCACTCGTTATATCGCTGGACGCCATGGGGGGCGATTACGCCCCCGAAATCGTGGTCAAGGGCGCGCGGCTTGCCCGCGTGCGCTATCCCGATGCGCGTTTTCTGTTTTTTGGCGATGAAGCCAAGATCGCACCGCTCTTGAAGGCGGACGCGGCGCTTGCCGCGTGCTCGACTATCCACCACACCGATCAGGCGGTTGCCGCCGATGCCAAACCCAGCCAGGTCATCCGTTCGGGCCGCCAGACCAGCATGTGGAAGGCGATCGAAGCCGTGAAGAACGGCGACGCCGCGGGCGTCGTCTCGGCCGGCAATACCGGCGCCCTCATGGCCATGGCCAAACTCATCATGCGCCCGCTGCCCGGCATCGACCGTCCGGCCATCTGCGGCCTGTTCCCGACCAAGATCGGCGAAACCACCATGCTCGATCTCGGCGCCAACGCGCAGTGCGATGCGCGCAATCTCGTCGAGTTCGCGGTGATGGGTGAGTGTTTCGCGCGCGCTATCCTCGGCGTGGAACGCCCCAGCGTCGGCCTTCTGAACATCGGCAGCGAGGATGCCAAGGGGACCGACATGCTGCGCGAGGCCAGCCAGATCCTGCGTAGCTCGCACCTTGACATGGAATTCAAAGGTTTCATCGAAGGCGACGACATCACCAAGGGCACGGTGGATGTCGTGGTCACCGATGGCTTCACCGGCAACGTTGCATTGAAAACCGCCGAAGGTACCGCGAAGATGTTCGCCGCCTTCCTCAAGAACGCGATCAAGAGCTCGATTCTCGCGCAAATCGGCATGCTTTTGGCCAAGCCCGTCATCGCGCAAGTGGTGGCGCGCACGGACCCGCGCCGCTATAACGGTGCATTGTTTGTCGGCTTGAATGGCGTGGTCGTGAAGAGTCATGGTGGAACCGATTCGATCGGCTTTGCGAATGCGATCGGCGTCGCGGTCGATATGATCGCGCGCGATCTCAACAGCAAGATCGCCGAACAGCTTGCGCATATCGCCGCGCAGGAAGCCGTCATGGCCGAGGCGGCCAGCGAATGACCATCCGTTCAGTTATCGCCGGTGTCGGCGCGTACCTTCCGGAAAAAGTCCTCACCAACCAAGAACTCGCGACCCGCGTCGACACATCCGATGAATGGATTGTCGAGCGCTCCGGCATCCGCAAGCGCCACATCGCCGCCGATAACCAGAAGACCTCCGACCTTGCCATCGAGGCGGCGCGCCGCGCGCTCGCCGCCGCGGGCCGCGAAGGCCACGACGTGGATCTCTTCGTCGTCGCCACCGCGACGCCCGATCAAACTTTTCCCGCCACCGCCGCGCGCCTTCAGGCTGCGCTCGGACGCCCCGGCGCGCCGGCTTTCGACGTGCAGGCCGTGTGTTCGGGTTTCGTCTACGGTCTCGCCGTCGTCGACAATTTCATCCGTGCGGGTCAGGCGAAATGCGCCGTGCTTGTGGGCGCGGAAACCTTCTCGCGTATTCTCGATTGGAACGACCGCACCACCTGCGTGCTGTTCGGCGATGGCGCCGGCGCCATCGTGCTGATCGCCGAGGACGGGAAGGGATCGACTGCCGATCGCGGCATCCTCTCCACGCATCTGCACTCCGACGGGCGCCATCACGACATGCTTTATGTCGACGGCGGCCCGTCTTCGACCCAGACCACCGGGCACGTCGTCATGAAGGGCAAGGAAGTGTTCAAGCATGCGGTGGTCAATCTGGCCGACGCCGTGCGTGAAGCGCTTGCGGCCAATAACGTCACCATTGACCAAGTGGATTGGCTGGTCCCGCATCAGGCCAATAAGCGCATCCTGGACAGCACCGCGCAGAAGCTGGGCATGGACCCGGACAAGGTGATCGTGACCGTCCAGGAGCACGCCAATACCTCCGCGGCCTCGATTCCCCTGGCCCTGCACGCCGGTGTGGCCGATGGGCGAATCAAACCTGGCAATCTCGTGCTCCTCGAGGCCATGGGCGGCGGCTTTACCTGGGGTTCGGCGCTGGTGCGCATGTAATTCGCGCCATAATCTCGCGGGATATTCAACCGCCAGGTTGTATTTTGCGCCCGAATGCCCCTAAAGCCTTGTTTCTCATAGAGAACCTGTCTTGACGGACCGGGAGGGCTTCTTTAACCTCTTGTTTTCACGCCTTTTCTTTTTTAAGGAGCGCGTTCGATGGGCGAAACCATTACCCGCGCACAGTTGAGCGAGGCCATCTACCAAGAGGTTGGCCTCTCGCGGAATGAATCGGCCGACCTGCTTGAGCTCGTGCTGAATGAGATCACGCAGGCTCTGCTGCGCAGTGAGACCGTGAAAATCTCTTCGTTCGGAAGCTTCTCCGTACGGCAGAAGGGACAGCGTATCGGCCGCAATCCGAAAACCGGCGAGGAAGTTCCCATTCTCCCGCGTAAGGTGCTGGTCTTCCGTCCGTCGCAGCTTCTGAAAGCGCGCATCCGCCAGGGCCACGCGGCGCAGGCGAAGGCGCAAGCCACCACACCGGCGCCCGCCGAATAACGGCGCGCTCCGGGTACCGGCACAGTGGCGAGCGACGAACTCTTTCCCACGGAAGACACCGAGATTTCCGGCGCGCGTACCGGCAAGTCCGACGCGGCGTTTCGCACCATCAGCGAAGTCGCCGACGATCTCGACGTGCCGCAGCATGTCCTGCGCTTCTGGGAAACCAAATTCACGCAAGTGAAGCCGCTCAAGCGCGGCGGCGGGCGGCGCTATTACCGCCCCGAAGATATCGTGCTCCTGAAGCGTATCCGCGCGCTGCTCTACACCGATGGCATGACCATCCGCGGTGTGCAGAAAATGCTGCGCGAAAGCGGCGCGAAGGGGCTCACGGGGGAGGTGGCCCCACAATCGGCGGCCGTCGAAACACCGGCCGCGGTCGCAGCCGTCTCCCACACGGCGCCGCGCCACGACATGCGCCAGCTGCTGGGCGAATTGACCGCGATGCGGGACGAACTGCGCGCCGTACTGCGCTGATATTTCGGCGAGAGCATCTTAGGCCGAAGTGGAAACCGGTTCGGCCGTTCAACATGCGACCACCCAAAAATCTAGGGTCTGCCGGCGCTTCCAGGGAAGCGGAGATAGACCCTAGGGCGTGTTGAAGTCATGTCGAATCGCCAACACGCCCTAGATTCTTATTTGGTCGCGCGTTCTACGGCGAACCGGCTTCCACTTCGCCGGAACGCGCTCTAGAACAGGCGTTGTTTTGGCGGGCCTTGGTGTCTATAGTCCGCGCCGCGCCGGAAAGCCCCCCATCTTTCAAAGCTTTCCTGGCCGTGTCGGGGCGTAGCGCAGCCTGGTAGCGCACCAGACTGGGGGTCTGGTGGTCGTGGGTTCAAATCCCGCCGCCCCGACCATTTTTTCCTGACGACGACGATGCGATCCTGAGCGTGTATCTATGCGCCGCATTCACCGCGCTTCGTGATCCTGGATGGCAAGCGCAACCCCCGACATGATCGCGGTGAGGGTGGAGATCACGCGCTTCTAGCCTTACGCCGTCTGGCGATAAATCCCGGCGCCGTCACCGCGCTCTCCATGACGATCCGCGTGCGCCGGCTTTCCCAGGTCAATGCGCGGCGCGAGAAAGTCTTCCCATAACCAAAGCATGCCGATCAGGGAAATCCCGGCGCTGATGATGACCACCCAGTGCATGAGTTGCACTGCGAGCGTTGCAGCGAAGTACCCGCCAACCAGCGTCATGGCGCTGGCGCAGACGAAAGATATGACCCGTCGCACGCGTGCCTCTCCCGTTAGCTAAGCGTTCCGCGTTGCATGAGCATCACGCTTCAAGGTTGTCTGAACGTTCGGCGCGAAAATTGTATGCATGCCCATCATGCCACGATGGTGTTGCGATGCAGCAAGGTTTTTCATGTTTTTTGCTCAATTCCTTTCAAGAGATGACGTCCCTTCAGGGCCTTATGCGTAGAGCCTTGAAGGGACGGAATCTGCGCGCGCCGGCTTGTCGGCCGCTTCTATAAGGGGAGACGGTTTCAATGCTTGCTGATTTTAATATGCGTTCTCGCGTGAAGGCGAACGCGCTCGCGTCCGTGAGCGGCTTGGCTTTGGCGGCTTTGGGTTACGCCCCGGCCGCATATGCGCAAGCCGCGGCGCCGCAGGTGGGCCAAGCGCCTGTCGTGGAGGAAGTCGTCGTCACCGGATCGCGCATCGTGCGCGACGGTTACCAAGCGCCGACGCCTGTTACGGTCGTCGGCGTCGAGCAACTCACGGACGCCGCGAAACCAAACGTCTTCGACGCGATCTCCAGCCTTCCGGCGTTCTCGGGCAACATCAACCTTTCGACCAGCACGTCCGGTATCTCCATGGGCACGGGCGGCGCAAGCACGCTCAATCTGCGCGGCCTCGGTGTCAACCGCACCCTGGTGCTGTTCGACGGCCGGCGCTTTCCGAACATCTTCGTCACCGGCGGCACCGATGCGAAATTGTTTCCTGATCTTCTGATCTCGCGTGTCGACGTGGTGACCGGCGGCGCCTCCGCGGTGTACGGCTCCGACGCGGTCTCCGGCGTCGTCAACTTCGTGCTCGACAAAGAGTTCACGGGCGTGAAGGGCAACGTCATGGGCGGCATCACCAGCCGCGGCGACCACGAGCAGTACAAGGTCGCTCTGGCGGCGGGCACGCCGTTCGCCGCGGGGCGTGGGCATTTCCTGATTGCCGCCGACTTCGGTGATCAGGCGCAGATGGACGGTAAGGACCGCGACTGGAACCAGGTCGGCTACTTCCAAGTGACCAATCCCAACTACACGGCGACGAACGGACAGCCGCAGCTTCTGAACCGCTATCACGCCGGATTATGGGCGGCGAACCCCGGCGGCGTCATCGCCAGCGGCCCGTTGAAAGGTATTGCCTTCGGACCCGGCGGTACGCCGTACCAATTCAATTTCGGCGACTTCATCGGCGGTTCGTTCAACGTGGGCGGTGATTGGCAGAACGCCACCGAGCAAGGCGCCAACAGCCTCTCGGCCGGAACGTCCGATAAGCATCTGTATACCCGTGTCAGTTATGACGTCACCGATAACGTCACGGTATTTGCCGAGTACAATTTCGGCACGGTCAAATCGCTTTACGACTGTTGCTGGTCCTATTACCTGGGTGCCAACATCACGGTCAGCACCGAGAACGCCTTCATCCCGGAGTCCGTGCGTACGCGTGCGACGGCCTTGGGTCTGACCTCGTTCGCGTTCGGCAAGCAGCTCAAGGATATTCCGCCGTATTCGGCCGATAACGAACGCAACAGTTACGTATATGTGGTCGGCGCCGAAGGCAACTTCGACGCCTTTGACACGGCGTGGAACTGGGATGTTTACGCCCAGAAAGGCCTGATCAAACTCGATCTCAATTCACCGGTTCAGGTGCGGCCGGCGAACTTCGCCTTGGCCATCGACGCGGTGCGCAATCCCGCGACCGGCGCCATCGTCTGTCGCTCCACGCTCACCAATCCGACCAACGGCTGCGTGCCGTACAACCTCTTCGGCACGGCGGGCGTGAATTCGGACGCCGCGAAAAATTACATCACTTCCTTCCCCGATCATCCACACAACAGCCAGGCGCAACGCACGAGTTCGGCGGCGTTCAATATCTCCGGCGAACCGTTCGAGAGCTGGGCCGGTCCCGTCTCCCTGGTGTTCGGCGGTGAGTGGCGCAAGGAGTCCATCGAAGGCGTGGCCGATCCCATCGCTCAGGCAAGAGGATGGTTCTCGACCAACTACATCAGCTGGCCGCTCGTTTCCCAGAGCGTCGTCGAAGGGAACGTCGAAACGGTCGTGCCGCTGGCGAAGGATGAAGCGTGGGCGTCCGCGCTCGACTTCAACGGCGGTGTGCGCGTCACGCACTACTCGGAGTCCGGGTCCGTCGTGACGTGGAAGGCCGGCTTGACTTATAGTCCGGTCGACGACTTCCGCCTTCGTCTCACGCGCTCGCGCGATATTCGTGCGCCGAACCTCAACGACTTGTACGCGCCTGGCCAGCGCGGAAACAGCGCCATCGCAGATCCCTTCCTGGGTAATCAGAGTTTCGTGTACGGGAACATCGCGGGCGGCAACGTCGACCTGGTCCCGGAAAAAGCCGACACGACCGGGATCGGCGCCGTCTATCAGCCGTCATGGCTGCCCGGCTTCAGCACGTCGGTGGACTACTACAACATCTCCCTGAAGGGCGCGATTTCCTCACCGGCGACGACATTCATTTTGCAGCAGTGTTTTGAAAAAGTGGCCTTCTACTGCCAGTTCATCAACCGCCGCGCCGACGGCACGATCGATACGATCTACCAGAGGCCGGTCAACGCCAACGCCCTATGGGCGCGCGGGATGGATATCGAAGCCAGCTATCGTACGCCGTTGTCGGCGTTCGCCGACTCGTGGGATGGCGATCTGTCGATCCGCGCGGTCGCAACACACATCATCGCGCTCAAGGGTCAGAGCACGACCTTGAGCGTATCGACCGGCGCCATCGGGGCCGGCGGCCTCGTGAACGCGCCGGCCCCGCGCTGGAGCGGGCAGCTCAGTCTTAGCTACAGCCTCGAACCGTTCCGGTTCAACTGGACGACACGCTATATCAGCTCGGGCGATATGTTCGCGGACTTCATCGCGTGCGCGTCCGGTTGCCCGACGCCTGTTCCGGCGGGGCTCCGGACGGTCGACTACAACCAGGTGCCTTCGTACTACGCCACCGATGTCGCGTTCTCTTATGCTTTCTTCACGGACGGCGATCGCAACGCCGAAGCCTACCTCAACGTCGACAACCTGTTTGATCGCGATCCGCCGCCGGTCGCGGTCAGCGGCGTTGCCTATAGCCCTATGACGCAGGCGGCGCTGTATGACGTGTATGGACGCTCGTTCCGGGTGGGCGTGAGATTTAAGATGTAAACGCGAGATCACCGCGGCGCGCCATGACGGCGCGCCGCGGCGCTTGTGCGACTCGTCCCACGCATATTTCCGATTTTTTGAATCATTAAATTCGCACGCCGCGCAAATATCGCTCGACGAAAAATCGGGTGATTGCGCATTCTTATGCGAAGCGAGTCCATGAAGATCGGATTTGCCGGAGGCATTTGACATTGTGAATCAAGAAATCCGGGTGAATCAGGAACCCCGGATGAACCACGAGATCCGGCGCGGCGATGCGGACCGCCGGCCGTGTTTATGTTGTTTCGCCGGCCAACGCCCGACGCCGCGCGAACCCGCGCCGGAACGCCTAAGCTGTTGGAAAGAAAAAACCTTGCCGCAGGTGTCGCAAAGTGTCGCACAGTGTCGCAACGCCGCGAATTCAAGCTAATACGTTGAAAATAAATCGTTTCTAGCAACGTGTCGCTGTCGCAAGTGTCGCAACATTTCCGGGGTGGCTTACATGGCGCCTCTCGCCACCCAGCGTTGTGAGCTCCGAAGCAAACCTTTATAAATCGTAAAGGGGACTTCGTAGGGGACCATGGCGATCACCGCCGACATTCTTGTCACGCCGCCGCCGCCAATCATGGCGGCCGTAACACCGCCGCAGCCGCGACCGGTGATTGCGCCGTCTGGCGAGCGGGATGGTGCGAATAATCAACGCCGTGAGTCTTCGAAAAAAGAAAACGGCCCGCTTTCGTTCCGCGCGGCGCTCAGCGAAACCACGTTCGCGAATGTGGGCCGCGCGTCCACCGAAACCGGCGCCGCTCCATGGGACGGTGAGGGCCAGGAGCGCATACGCCGTGAGACGCGCCTTCCGGAAAGCCGGCCCGTTGAATTGACCGGCGACGAAGCCAGTGACCTGTTCGAGCGCGCCGTGGCCAATAATCTCCGCAAGAGCCGTGCGCCGGCCTTCATGGCGGCCACCTCACTCTATACGACCAGCTATTTCGCCGGCTCGTCCTTCCATACGCGGCCGGGCACGACCTTGGAAATCACCGCCTAGCGGCGAGGGTTATTCACTGACGATGGCGGCGTTATGAAACAGCACGCGGGATGCGAGGATCTCGCGCGCATGGACAGATTAAATTCGTGAGGCTGGGATGAAAGCGCCTTCTGCGGCGCCGAAGGACGCGAAATCCAAAGTCCCTAAGCGCCGAGCGCCGTGCGGCCGGTCTTCGTGAGCTTGCACACCATCCAATCGAGCTTGAGCTGATTGGCGAACCAGGGTTCGGCCCAGCCTTCGTCGAGACACTTCTTCACGACTTGAAGGTTTACCCTGCGGCCTTCTTCATCGAAGAGGGGCAGTTTGCCGCCAGGCTGCGACAGGCCGCGCTCCAGCCATTTACGCTGCGCGGGGGAAAGCCGGGAGAGGGATCGCTCGCCGCCGTCCATGAGGGTGTTCCACATTCGAAGTGAAGGCCAAGACAAAAGGTGAAAAGAGGAGCGCGTGTTGCCGCGCTTTAAGTTTGGGGCCTAATCTGCGGGCCAGTGGTGAATATTTCCTGAAGCGGATTTTGACAAGTCAAAGGATCGCCGTGCATGCGTGAGGCTCAAACACCCGAACCAAATCCCAAGGCAAATCCCAAGGCAAATCATTGTATGGTGTATGTCACCGCGTCTTCGAAGGATGAAGCGCTACAGATTGGGCGTGTATTGGTGAAGGAACGGCTCGCGGCCTGTGCCAATATTCTGGAAGGAATGCATTCCATCTATCGTTGGCAAGGCGCGGTCGAAGAGGCGCAGGAGACCGTTCTCATCCTGAAGACCCGCACCCAGCTTGCCGGGAAAGCGATCGCGCGCGTCGCGGCGTTGCACAGCTATGATGTGCCCTGCGCGGTCACATACGACATGACCAATGGCTTGGCCGCTTACCTCGACTGGATCGACGTCTCCACCAGTCAGGTCTAAAGGCGCGCGTCGCGGCGTCCGTTCGGAACTTTTGCGAGAACGATCGCGTTGAAGCCCCGTGACTCTCACGGGGAACGGCCACTTTGCGTGGCGTTGCAAAAAAAGAAGCCCGCTGGGGGGCAGCGGGCTAAAGCTTGCGAGGGGTAGAAGAATGAAGGGGTATACAGACAGAAGCATAGCGCCTGTCTGTTTCAGTCCCATGACGCTTGCGTGGCGTTTGCGTAAACCCTAGAGCCGCACGGTCGCGGTCGCCTGCGCCGCGATCCCTTCCTGACGGCCTGTAAAACCAAGGCCTTCCGTGGTGGTCGCCTTCACGCTGATGCGGTCGGCGGCGAGGCCAAGGATCTTCGCCATCTCGTTCACCATGGCCGCGCGGTGAGGACCGACCTTCGGCCGTTCGCAGATGATGGTGACATCGAGATGAACGAGCGCGCCGCCGCGTTCGACCAGGAGGTCGTAAGCGTGACGCAGGAATTGATGCGAGGCCGCGCCGCGCCATTTCGGATCGCTCGGCGGGAAATGAAAACCGATATCGCCGCCGCCGAACGCGCCGAGGATGGCGTCGGTCGCCGCATGCAGCGCGACGTCGGCGTCCGAGTGTCCTTCGAGGCCGTGAGTATGCGGCACGCGCACGCCGCAGAGCATCACCGCGTCCCCGGGGCCGAACTTATGCACATCGAAGCCGCTGCCGGTGCGGGTTTCGCTCAGCATTGCGTTCACGCGGGCAAGGTCGTCCATGGTGGTCACTTTGATGTTGGTTTCGTCGCCGGCGACGGTCATGACGCGTCCGCCGGCGCGCTCAAGCACGCTGGCATCGTCGGTCAGCGCTTCGCCGGCATGGGCGCGGTGCGCGGACAGGATATCGGAGAAACGGAAGCCCTGCGGTGTCTGCGCGCGGACAAGGTGCTCGCGGGAAACCGTTTCGGTGATGGTTCGTCCGTCGACACGTTTCAAGGTGTCGATGACGGGCACGACCGGCAGGACACCTGGCGCCTCCTTGAGGCCGGCGATGACGCGGTCGATCAGGGCCGGTCCGATAACGGGGCGCGCCCCGTCATGGATCAGAACCAGGGCCGGTGATTTCGCGGCCAAGGCCTCGAGGCCCAGACGCACGGACTCCTGCCGGGTGGCGCCGCCGGCCACGGAGAACACCCGGGGTAAGCCTTGGGCCGCCGCCTGGAACAGGGCCTGATCGTCGGGGTGGATCGCCACCGCGATCGGCCCGACGCCCGCATGATCGCAGAAGGCCTTGAGGGTGCGGCGGAGGAGAGGGTGGCCTTTGAGGGGCGCGTATTGCTTGGGTCCGGTGCCACCAAAGCGCTGGCCACGTCCGGCGGCAACAATCAGGGCGGCGCAGCTCTCGGGCAAGGTTTCCCCCAGGGAAGGCTAAGTTACGGGCGTCACAGTAAAAACCTCACCGCTTCGAGGCAATTTGTCTTTTGGGTTCCGGTGTTGCTAGACTGTGGTGCGCAGCTGCAACAGGGGCAAAAAACCTTGCTTTTAAGCCACGTTCCTGGGCAAATGCCTAACTTTTAGCCAGTGCCCGTATAGTCTCGATGACAGTTGCGCAAATCCGCATCGGTAATGTTCTTTCGGCCGGAATCGTGTTCCTGGCCCCGATGTCGGGTGTGACGGACCGCCCGTTCCGCAAGCTGGCCCGCCGCTTCGGGGTGGGACTGGCCTATACCGAAATGATCGCCAGCCAGGAAATGGTGAAGGCGCACAAGCAACAGCCGCGCATGGGCGCCGATTGCCGCGATGAAACGCCGCTCGCCGTGCAACTCGCCGGCTGTGAGCCCGCCGTCATGGCCGAGGCGGCCAAGCTCAACGAAGACCGCGGTGCCGCCATCATCGATATCAACATGGGCTGCCCGGTGAAGAAGGTCGTGAATTCCTGGTCGGGGTCCGCCTTGATGCGCGATGAAGATAACGCCGCGCGTATCGTCGAAGCCGTGGCGAAAGCGGTTAAGGTGCCCGTGACCTTGAAAATGCGCATGGGCTGGGACCACGACAGCCTCAACGCCCCGTCGCTGGCCAAGCGTGCCGAGAGTGCGGGCGCGCAGCTCATCACCGTACACGGCCGCACCCGCCAGATGCTCTACAACGGCACGGCGGATTGGGCTTTCATCCGCAAGGTGAAGGATGCGGTGTCCGTTCCTGTGATCGGCAACGGCGATGTGAACACGCCCGCCGATGCGCGGGAATTGCTGCGTTTGTCGGGCGCCGATGGCGTGATGGTTGGGCGCGGGGCGTTTGGGAAACCATGGGTCGCCGCGCATATCGAGGCGTATCTCGCCACCGGCGTCGTTCCCGATGAGCCCTCGGTCGACGAACGCCGCGAGATCGTGCTCGAGCACTATGACGCGCTGCTGTCTCACTATGGGATGGACAAGGGCGTCCGCATCGCCCGCAAACACCTCGCTTGGGCCGCCGCCGGCCTCAAGAACGCGAATACCTTTCGCGTCGCCGTGAATACCGAAGCCGATCCGGAAAACGTGAAACGCCTTATCGCCGCGCTCTTCGTCCAACAAGAGCCCGTGCAGGAGGCTGCATAGTGTCACAGCCGATTGCTTATCTGCGCCGCGATAGCGCGCGCGAAGCGCTTCCCTTCAACGCCGAGGCCATCCTTGGCGCGTTGCCCGCGGCGACCTTGGTGATCGATGAACTCAGTGTCGTCCGTTACGCCAATATGTCGGCGGAGCAGTTGTTCCAGGCGAGCGCCACTATTTTGATCGGCGTCCCGCTGGCCGAGATCGTGCCGCCCACGGGACCACTCCTTGCACTGGTCGAACAAGCGCGCTTGGCCGATGCGCCGATGTCCGCGCACGGCGTCATTCTCGATACGCCCAAGACCGGCATCCGCACCATGTCCGTGCATGTCGCGCTGATGATCGACAATCCGGGATGGCTTGTCGTTTCGCTGCAGGAGCAGACGCGCGCGCTCAAACTCGGCCAGCAGCTTGAACATCGCAGCGCCGCCCGCTCGATGACGGCGATGGCCTCGATGCTTGCCCACGAAGTGAAGAATCCGCTGTCCGGCATCCGCGGCGCGGCGCAGCTCCTGGGACAGGGGGCGAGCGAGGACGACCGCAAGCTGACTCAATTGATCTGCGATGAGGCGGACCGCATCGTGGCGCTGGTCAACCGCATGGAAGTCTTCTCGGACGACCGCCCGCTGGAACGCGGCCCGGTGAACATCCATGTGGTTCTGGAACGCGTCCGTCGTTTGGCTGAAAACGGTTTCGCGAAGTCGGTGAAGTTCATCGAGCGCTATGATCCGTCGCTGCCAGCCGTCGACGGCAATCAGGATCAACTCGTACAGGTGTTCCTGAACCTCATAAAGAACGCCTCGGAAGCCGTCTCGGGCCGGGACGGGGGCGAAGTGGTGCTCTCGACCGCTTATCGTCCGGGGGTGCGCATCGCGGTGAACAGTTCACGCGAACGCATTCACCTGCCGCTCGTTGTGACGGTGCAGGACAATGGTTCCGGCATCCCCGAAGATCTGCGCCCGTATCTGTTCGATCCGTTCGTGACAACGAAACCAAAGGGCAGCGGGCTTGGGCTCGCGCTCGTGGCGAAGATCATCAGCGATCACGGCGGCATCGTGGAGTTCGAAAGCGAACGTTCGCGTACGGTGTTCCGGATCATGCTTCCGGTCGCCAAGGACTAAGGGAATTTGGGGATGAACGCCGCGACCGTACTGGTAGCCGACGACGACCATGGCATTCGCACCGTCTTGACGCAGGCCTTGGGGCGCGCGGGCTATGACGTGCGCACCACGGGCAATGCCGAAACGTTGTGGCGCTGGGTGTCGGACGGCGAGGGTGATCTCGTCATCACCGACGTCGTCATGCCGGATGAAAACGGACTCGATCTGATCCCACGCATCAAGAAAGTGCGGCCGGATCTGCGCATCATTGTTATGAGCGCGCAGAACACGTTGTTGACGGCGGTGAAGGCGGCCGAGCGAGGCGCATTCGAATATCTGCCCAAGCCCTTCGACCTCGGTGAGCTCGTCAATGTGGTGAACCGCGCGCTCGCGCTGAAACCGCAGGAACATACGCCCGCGAACGACACGGCCGAGCGTCTGCCCATCGTCGGCCGCTCGGCGGCGATGCAGGATATCTACCGCGCGGTCGCACGGTTGATGAACACCGACCTCACGGTGATGATTACCGGGGAGTCCGGCACCGGTAAGGAACTGGTCGCGCGCGCGCTGCACGAATTCGGCCGCCGTCGTGGTGGTCCCTTCGTTGCCGTGAATATGGCTGCGATCCCGCGTGAGTTGATCGAAAGCGAGCTGTTCGGGCATGAGAAGGGCTCGTTCACCGGCGCCGTGACGCGCGTGACCGGGCGCTTTGAACAAGCCGAAGGCGGGACGCTTTTCCTCGATGAGATCGGCGATATGCCGCCCGAGGCGCAAACCCGTCTGCTGCGTGTGCTCCAGGACGGCCGCTACACCACGGTCGGCGGGCGCACACCGATCAAAGCGAATGTCCGCATCGTGGCGGCCACGCACCGTGACCTCACGCAGCTCATTAAGTTGGGCATGTTCCGCGAGGACCTGTTCTACCGTCTGAACGTGGTGCCGATCCGTATCCCGCCCTTGCGTCAGCGCGCCGAGGATATCCCGGAACTCGTCGGCCACTTCCTCGCGCAAAGCGCCGCGGAAGGTCTACCGCCGAAGTCACTGGCGCCGTCCGCGCTTGAGCGCCTGAAGACCCATCGCTGGCCGGGCAACGTGCGCGAGCTCGAAAATCTCGTGAAGCGTCTCGTGGCGCTGTACGGGGAGCCTGTCATTGGCGCCGACGTCGTGGAGTTGGAACTCGCCGGGGCCAATCTGCCGGAAACGTCCGGTGATCCGTCCGCGGCGGCAACCTTGGCCGGGACGATCGAGCGGCATCTGCGCGAGTATTTCGACGGCCATAAAGGCGCGCTGCCGCCGCGCGGTCTCTACGACCGTGTGCTGCGTGAGTTGGAGCGTCCGCTCATCACGCTGACCTTGACCGCCACGCGCGGCAACCAGGTGAAAGCCGCGGACGTCCTCGGTTTGAATCGCAATACTTTACGCAAGAAGATCCGCGAGCTCGAGATCGGCGTGGTTCGCGGCGTGAACAAGTAACGGAATCGTATGAGTACAGACGTTTCCCCGGTCGACGTCTCCGCATCGCCGCGCACCATCGTGCAGCGGGGGGCGGAGCGTGTGCGTAACCAGCTGGTGCCGGGCCGGGCCGCGGAAATACTGGCCGTGGTCCTGACCGCCGCCGCCGTCATCGCGGGGATCGGAACGTTCGTCACGCTGTGGGGCTGGGGCGACAAAGGCCCCAACGCCACCGCCACCCAAGTTCTTCTCATTATCGACCTGTTGATCGTGCTGGGACTGGCAACGCTTGTCGGCGTGCGCCTGGTGCGCCTCTGGCACGCACATCGGACCCGCACGGCGGGCTCACGCCTGCATATCCGCCTCGTGGCGCTTTTCGCGGGGATCGCCATGACCCCGACGGTCCTGACCGCGATGTTCGCCACGATCTTTTTCACCTTCGGTGTACAGACCTGGTTCGGTGACCGTGTGAAAACAGCGGTGACGGAATCAGCAGCCATCGCGCAAGCCTATTTGCGCGAACATCAGCAGGCGATCCGTGCGGATGCTTTGGCGGTCGCAAACGACGTCAATCGCCAATGGGCGGCGCTCGGCGGCAATCCGCAGCTCCGCGACAATTTCCTCTCCACCCAAACGACGTTTCGCGGCCTGGATGAAGCCATCATCTTCACACCGGATGGGCAGGTGATCGCCAAGGGCGGCTACACCTTCGCGCTGTCGGGCGAAGTCGTGACCTTCGAGGCCATGGCGCAGGCGGATGTCGGGCAGGTCGCGGTCGTGACCAGCCCGGATTCCGATCGCGTGCGCGCGCTGGTGAAGCTCCAAACCTTCCCGACCACCTATCTTTCCGTCGGCCGGTTCGTGGACAATCAGGTGCTCGCGCGTCTCAACCGCACGGAAGAGGCGGTGTCGGAGTATGTGCGTCTCGAAGGGGAACGTGAGAGCCTGCAGCTCAGCTTCACCGCGCTCTTCGGTCTCGTCGCGCTTCTGCTGTTGATGGTGTCGGTCTGGTTCGGCCTCCAGCTTGCCACGCGCCTCGCAAAGCCGGTCATCGAATTGATCAACGCGGCGGAGAGCGTGCGCGGCGGCGACATGTCGGTGCGCGTGAGCGAGAACGCCACCGACGATGAAGTGGCCTATCTTAGCCGCGCCTTCAACCGCATGACCAAGCGCCTGGCCGAGCAGCAGACGGCCCTGCAGGACACCAACGCGCAGCTCGATGCACGCCGCCGGTTCACGGAAACCGTGCTCGAGGGCGTCAGCGCCGGGGTCATCGGCCTCGACCGCGCCGGAAACATCACATTGCCGAATCACTCGGCCTCGGACCTCCTGGATGCCGATCTCACCACCGCGATCGGTAAGCCGCTGCGTGAAGCGGTCCCTGAATTCGGGGGATTGCTAGATGAGCTTCGCGAAGCGCCGCAAGGCGTCGTGCAACGTGAAGTCGAGATTTCACGCGGTAAATCCACAAAGACATTTCTTGTTCGCTTGTCGGTCGAACACGGTGACGACGCCGACGTCGGCTATATCGCCACGTTCGATGACATCACGGCGCTCCAGGCCGCCCAACGCAAGGCGGCCTGGGCCGACGTCGCGCGCCGCATCGCGCACGAAATCAAGAACCCGCTGACGCCGATCCAGCTTTCCGCCGAAAGGCTCAAGCGCAAGTACGCCGGCAAGATCCAGGACGACCTGGACCTCTTCACGCAGTGCACGGACACCATCATCCGCCACGTCGGCGATATCGGGCAGATGGTCGATGAATTCTCGTCGTTCGCGCGGTTGCCCGCCGCGGTGCTGCGCCCCGCCGATCTGACGCAGATCGTGCGTGACGCGGTGATGCTGCAACGCACGGCCTATCCACGCATTGTCTTCACAAATCGACTGCCGAGCGACCGCTGGATCAAGTGCGATGCCCGTCAGGTCGGGCAGGCGCTGACGAACGTCTTGAAGAATGCGGTCGAAGCCATTGATGCGCGTGTCGCCGCCAATGCGTTGACCCAGGGCCAAGGCCAAGTGATCGTGGAATTGATCGAGGACGGCGGCGAGGTTGTCGTGACCGTCACCGATAACGGCGTCGGCTTGCCGGAAGCCGAACGTTCCCGTCTGACAGAGCCGTACGTGACAACGCGCGCCAAGGGGACCGGCCTCGGCCTCGCCATCGTGCGCAAGATCCTCGAGGAACACGGCGGCCGGATCACACTCAAGGATACCGCCGACGGCGTCGGCGCCCAAGTTACGCTGCATTTCCCCGCCACTCTCAAGACCGAGCCCGAAGCCGGCAGCCACCGTGCTCACGGCTCCATCGCTCTTGCTGGAGAATAGATACAATGACTCACGCATCAGCAACGAACGCGCCGGACATCCTGATCGTTGACGACGAGGCCGATATCAGAATGGCGGTCGGCGGCATTCTGCAGGACGAGGGATTCGCGATCCGCGAAGCCGGCTCCGCGGAGCAGGCGCTCGAACAGGTTAAAACGCGCGCGCCGTCCGCCGTCATTCTCGACATCTGGCTGGAAGGCAGCCGGATGGATGGGTTGCAGGTGTTGGCGGCGATCAAGGCGATGCGCCCGAATGTGCCGGTGGTGATGATCTCCGGCCACGGCACGATCGCGACCGCCGTCGAGGCCATCAAGCACGGCGCTTATGACTTCATTGAGAAGCCCTTCCAGGCGGACCGCCTGTTGATGGTGCTGGGCCGCGCCCTGGAAGCCGCGCGCCTGCGCCGCGAGAATCTGGAGCTGCGTACGCGCGCGGGCGCGCCGGAGCAACTGATCGGTTCCTGTCCGCCGATCGCGGCGCTTCGCCGCACCATCGAGCGTGTCGGCCCCACAGGTTCGCGCGTGTTGATCTCGGGCCCGGCGGGGTCGGGCAAGGAAATCGTCGCGCGCCAGATCCATCTTCATTCTCCCCGGGCACATGGACCTTTTGTGGTCGTGAACTGCGCGTCGCTACATCCCGACCGCTTGGTGGAGATGCTGTTCGGCGGTACGAAAACGCAAGGCGAGGATGCGGCGGGACTTCTTGAGCGCGCCGATGGCGGCACCTTGTTGCTGGACGAAGTTGGCGACATGCCGCTCGCAAGCCAAAGCAGCATCATCCGCATCCTCCAAGATCAGAAGGTCGAACGCATCAATGCGCACGGTCCCGTGGAAGTGGATGTGCGCGTCATCGCCACCACGAACCGCGATCTGCGTTCGGAGGTCAAAAAAGGCCTGTTCCGCGAGGAGCTGTTCTATCGTCTGAGCGTGGTCCCGGTTCAGGTGCCGTCGCTCGCCGACCGCCGGGAAGACATCCCGGAACTCGCCCGCCACCTGATGGACCGCGCGGCCGGCGCCGAAGGTTTGCCGCGCCGTCAGCTTGGTGAAGACGCGATCACGGCGCTGCAGGCGTATCCTTGGCCAGGCAATGTCCGTCAGCTCCGCAACGCCATCAATTGGCTTTTGATCCTGGCGCCGGGCGGCGTGGGCGACGCGATCCGCGCCGACATGCTGCCGCCGGAAATCAATAGCGAAACACCGCAGATGCTCAAACTGCAGCGCTCGGACGAGATCATGACCCTCCCGCTGCGCGAAGCGCGTGAAATGTTCGAGCGCGAGTATCTGATGGCTCAAGTGATCCGCTACGGCGGCAACATCTCACGCACCGCGGATTTCGTGGGTATGGAGCGCTCGGCGCTTCACCGTAAACTCAAGTCCCTCGGCGTCAGTACGGACGCGCGCCGCCGCGATCAGGCGCCTGCGTTACGGGAGGTGCGTAACGACGAGGGTGATGGCACAGTACGTCCGCTTCCCTTGAAACGTCCATTCTCAGCGTCCTAGAGCGTTCCATGTCCCATATCGCTTACGTCAACGGCAGATACCTGCCGCAAAGATCCGCCTCGGTACATATTGAAGACCGTGGCTATCAATTCGCCGACGGCGTGTACGAGGTGTTTCTGGTCTGGAACGGCGTTCCGGTCGATTACGGCCCGCACATCGTGCGTCTGAAGCGTTCCTTGAGCGAACTGCGCATGCGCGAACCCATGAGCCCCGCGGCGCTGACGGTGGTGATGAAGGAAGTCATCCGCCGCAATTATCTGAACACCGGCATCATCTATATCCAGGTGAATCGCGGCGTCGCTTCGCGCGCGCATCCGTTTCCCAACGGCGATATAAAGCCGAGCATCGTGGTGACCGCGAAACATTTCACCGGGTCCTCGGACGCCATGGCCGAACAAGGCGCCAAGGTCGTGACCGCGCGGGACATCCGTTGGGAGCGTCGCGATATCAAAAGCGTCGGCCTGCTCGCGAATGTGCTCGCCCGTCAGAGCGCCAGTGAATCCAAGGCCTATGAAGCGCTTCTTGTGACCGCGGACGGCACCGTGACGGAAGCCAGCGCCTCCAACGCTTGGATCATCACGGCGGACAAGACCATCGTCACGCACCCGACCACCAACGCCATCCTGGGCGGGGTAACCCGCGCCACGGTGAAGGACCTGGCCAAAAAGGCCGGCTACACCGTGCAGGAGCGGCCTTTCACGCTCGAGGAAGCAAAGAACGCGAAAGAGGTGTTCCTCACCGGAACGACCACATTCGTCATGCCGGTCGCGCAGATCGACGACAAGCCTGTGGGTAACGGCGCGGGTGGTCTTATCGCCTTGGATCTGCGCCAGCGTTATCGCCGCTATATCGACTCGCTGGACGTATCGACGGCCTGGAATGTCTGAGCCGCGGCCGCTTTCCCTGCCGCGGCCGCGGGCCATTCTGTTCGACTGGGATAATACCCTGGTCGATACGTGGCCCTGCATCGGCAAAGCCACCAACATCACCCTTCAAGCCATGGGCCTCGCGCCCTGGGCCGAGGAGGAGATTCGCACACGGGTCGCCGGTTCGCTGCGCGATACGTTTCCGAAAATCTACGGCGATCGCTGGGAAGAGGCCCGGGAGATTTATTACAAGGCCTTCGGCGATGTGCACCTGGACATGTTGACGTGCCTCGCAGGCGCGGAAGACCTTCTCAACACCGTCACGGACGCTGGATTGTACCTGGGTGTGGTCAGCAATAAGACGGGCCGCTATCTGCGGGCCGAGGCCGACCATCTGGGCTGGACCCGATTCTTCGGAAAGATCGTCGGCGCCCAGGACGCCAGCCGCGATAAGCCAGACCCGGAGCCGGTCCATCTTGCGTTATCCACAGGGAATATCCCCGCTGGCGCCGACGTCTGGTTCGTGGGCGATGCGCCCATCGATGTGGCCTGCGGCCGGGCCGCGGGATGCACGACGATTATGCTGGGACCGCCGCCCGCAGCGCCTGTTACGCATGCGGCCCACGCATATGTGAAGGATTGCGCCGCCCTCGCGACGCTGGTCCGGGCGCATTTAGCCTAGATAAAAGAAGGCGGACCCGGTTGACCGGTTTCCTTGAAAAATTCTAGTGTCGCCATTGATGCGGGTGGTTTCCTAGCCGGTCTGCCCCATGAGTCGAGAACCGTAACGATAACAACAAAATAGAGACAGGGTGCAGACTCCAATGGCCAACGAAAAGGCACAGAACGTTCAAGACGTCTTTCTCAACGCGATCCGTAAGAACAAAACCCCGGTGACCGTGTTTCTGGTAAACGGCGTGAAGCTTCAGGGAATTGTGACCTGGTTCGACAATTTCTCGATGCTGCTGCGCCGCGATGGTCACACTCAGCTCGTTTACAAGCACGCGATCTCCACGGTCATGCCGTCGGCGCCCGTGCAGCTGTTCGAGCCAAAAGAGGAGGCGGCGGGTTCAGGAGAAGGGGCGCACTAATTCCTTCGCCGGCTCACTGTCCGCTACAGTAGTTTTTGTACGACACTCGTAAGACTGCCACCGCGACCGTCATCGTCCACCCGCGTCTGAAAACGCGCATCAAGGATGATGATTACGGCGAGCGCTCGCGCTTGGACGAAGCGCGCGGCCTTGCCGCGGCTATCAGCCTCAAGGTCCTTCATGCCGAGGTCGTCAACGTCGCGAAGCCTAATCCGGCCACCTATCTGGGTGACGGAACGGTCAAGCGCCTCGCCGACGGGATCAAGGAGATGGGTGCCGAACTGGTCGTGGTCGACGGGCATCTGTCGCCGGGCCAGCAGCGCAATCTCGAGAAAGCCTGGAACGCGAAGGTCATCGACCGGACGGGCCTGATCCTGGAAATCTTCGGCGAACGGGCCCGGACCCGTGAGGGCCAACTTCAGGTCGAACTCGCGCATTTGACCTATCAGAAAAGCCGGCTTGTCCGCAGTTGGACCCACCTTGAACGCCAGCGTGGCGGTTTCGGCTTCCTGGGCGGCCCTGGTGAAACCCAGATCGAAATCGACCGCCGTTTGATCGGCGAGCGCATCACGCGCCTGAAGAAAGAACTCGAAACCGTCACCCGTACCCGCAGTCTGCATCGCGAAGCGCGCCGGCGCGTGCCTTATCCCATCGTTGCTTTGGTCGGTTACACCAACGCCGGCAAGTCGACGCTGTTCAATGCCTTGGTGAAGGCGCGCAGCTACGCCGCCGACCAGCTGTTCGCGACGCTGGACACCACCAC
>JAIUPE010000055.1 GCA_020160875.1 Pseudomonadota bacterium | reverse complement strand
GCTTCCTTGCCATTGATCCTATCCTCCTGGTGAAATTCATACCTAAGGGAGGACCACTTCAAAGGGGGCAGACCAACTATCGATCGCTTCTGATTTTCGCGAACTGTCAGTCATTTGATCTTACGGCGAACAGAAATAATATTCGGCAAGATAATGAGGAATACGATCTCGCCATCAAGGCGATAAAGGACTTCTGTGCGAATACGATCTGGGGCGACGCTGACGTCCAATCGTACTTTGCCGCTAAGAAGCAGGCTGATGAAGTAAAGGATCGGGAGGAAGCGGCAAAACGCGATGAACAGCGCCGCGCGCAAGTCGCCCAGCAACGTCAGCAGCGCTTAAATATTTACAACGGTCGCGCTGCATTAGTTAGCACCGGCATTGTGAATGCTCCTGTGAAGGAACCGCAAAATGAAGCGGAAACGGCATTGCTCCTACAGGCAATGATCTCCTCCAAACATCCCGGCATCGATTTCCGTGTGGGAGATTACAGCGCCACCCAGGGCGTGGATTTGATCGTGGAGCAGATCGACAAAGGGATACCGACGATCCGATGGGGCGAGTTGGTCTGGAAGTTGGAGAAGTTATTTCAATGGTCGCACCCAGCCGAGGGAATTCACATCGTCGTTTGCTATGAGCTAGGCAAGGTGGGAGAACATCAGAAGTTCACGGACGGCCAAGAGGCACGCCTTGTTCACTCTGGTAAGCCGGGACGCTACGCCCTAATGGTGAACGGAGAGGCAATTGACGTTTACGTACTCCGGGACATTTTGACGAAGAGCTAGCCGCCCATAGGGCTTGCAGATATTTGCAAGGTTACCTGATATGCTATGTGGGCCGTTTAACGGTGACCCGCCAGCGGTTCTCTTTTCTGTCTCTCCCGGGACACCATTCCTGAATAGAGCCGGGAACCGCTTTCGAGATAGATATAATCTGCCCGGAACAAATCGCGGCTAGAGCCGTCAATCTCGCATTGTGATCGCAGGGGAACGGATATGCGCAACCTGTCAAATGCCCGGCTCGCCGGTTTTTTTATCTGATCGTCGTCGTCACCGGCATCTTCAGCCTCGCCTATGTGCCGTCGCGCATCACCGTTGTAGGCGACAGCGCCGCGACGACGGCCAATATCATCGCGATGGAGCCTTTGTTCCGCGCTGGAATCGCCGTAAGCATCCTCTGCTACCTCGCTTTTCTTCTTCTCCCACTCCCGCTCTACCGTCTGCTGGAATCTGCCGGGCCCGTCGCGGCGCGGCTGATGGTGCTGTTTGCGACGGTGAGCGTGCCCATGGCGCTGCTCAATCTTGGTCACAGCTTAGACGTTCTCGCGGCAGTCCGCTCAGGTGATTCAGAGCAAGCCGTCGCGTACATGGCGGCGGCGCGAAATGGCCAAATATTTGTCCAATTGTTCTGGGGGCTGTGGCTGCTTCCGTTGGGGTTATTGATCATTCGCTCGGCTGCGATCCCCCGTCTGCTCGGTGCGCTGCTGATCTTTGGCTGCTTCGGCTACTGCATCAAGGTTTTTGGCTTGATCCTGATCCCCGACTACACCGACCTTCCCGGCATTCGCTATCTCTCGATTCCTGGCAGTGTGGGCGGCTGGATCCAGCGGCCGCACGGCTTCTTGAACCCGCGCGATTGATTGTGCCCGGCTGACGCCTTCACCAGCATCGCTCGCGCGCTTAAGAGCGATGAGGGCTTGCAACGCCGCAAGACCACCGCTTGAGCTTCTCTGACGCCTTTGAGGCGTGGAGAATAGGCGTCGCATACGGCCAAACGTCTCCAGCGTCTGCGACACGCTGACGCTCAGTTGAGCAGCTTGAGCCGCCCCACGACGTCTTCCAGAAGACGGTCGGCATCCCTTCTATTTTTCAAATGTGTGTAGGCCGCAACCATATATCCCCGCCCTGAATCGCCGGGCATCGACTTATACGAGAGGAAGGCCTTGGAATAGCGATCGGTTTTCTGGTCGCCGCGCGTACACATTACGGTACGGAGTCCCAGCAACGCATTTCCAGCCGATTCAACCGATGTGGCTGCATCGGATGGACGCGGCAACCCATTTCCATTGCCGATGTTTTTCCCCGCGCAAAAAAAGGTTTCTTGCCGGACGTAGTCATCGAGACTTTCAAGATTCATCGGCGTGTCAAGGTAAGGGCCGATGACAATAAAATCGGGCAATTGCTCCCAGTCCATCGGCAGGCGGAACTCTTCGCAGCGTATTGCCGGATCAACTGGCATATAGAACCACTCCATGCTCGAAAAGCTGTCGATCATTCCACACAAACGAACACCTGGCGGAAGCTCGATACGGAGCTGATAGGTAGCCGACTCATGCGGTTGCGAAAGTTCGCCCATCCGCGGGTCAGGCGTTCGCGCACCTCCGCTCATGTCGCTTGCCTTCGCGACGTGAGCACCGATCAGGCAGGGCAGCAATAGAAG
The DNA here is from genome assembly GCA_020160875.1 of Pseudomonadota bacterium. Taxonomy (GTDB): domain Bacteria; phylum Pseudomonadota; class Alphaproteobacteria; order Rhodospirillales; family Rhodospirillaceae; genus SHVO01. Next base: position 20,277 of record JAIUPE010000055.1, on the reverse strand, counting down.
AAGTCCCAGTCTCATCGTGGCTGCTCCCATATCGGCAGGCGCCGATCCACAGTGCCGATCATATCCTTGATCCAGGGCGCATAACCGCCGGACCGCACAGAGTTGTACATTTTCTTGCCGTCTTCAGTACTCACAAGCTCGTTCAAGAAATCGTTCGCCTCACTCTTACCCTGCAATCGAGAATACCACTGCGAGTTGCGGAATGCATCGATTGCGGCTTCAGGCGTGGGATAGTCGAGCGGCCTTTCATTCACGCTGAAGCCAAACAGGTTGTTCTGCCCTTGGGGTCGCCCCCAATTACTTTCGCCTGCGGATAAGCCCATTATGAAATTCGGCGGCACCTTCATTTCATCGGCCAACGCGGCGAGTCGGTCGCGATGCGTTTCGAAGAATGAATTGACGTGTGGTGGGTTCGACGGCGGCGTACCGGCAAATTCCGCCACGCCTGTGCGCGGGTTGATGCTGTTCGCGTCATTGCCAATGGAAAATCGATTGAATGGAACGTTCGCCGTTTTCGCAGCTTGCCGCACAGCATCCAGAACGGCTGGCGTTTAGAGTGGCTTTGGGACGACAATCTCTCCTCGTGTGACGTGCGCAACTTCGGTATCGCCGTTGTGTCCCAGAAGCGCGAGGACTCGACCTTGGATTTGCCGAAGGAGATAGGCATGAGCCGTCGGATCAAGCCGATTGGCCATTTCCTGCACCTGCACAATCAGGCGCTCACGGCCAACGCCCTCGCCCGCGTCCGTCGCACGCTTCAGCATTATAAGCACTTGTAGCGCCGCCAAGCCGCCACCTGCCACGGCGTCGGGATCAAGACCAAGATCGCTCGCGGTTCTAAGAAGCTCGGCCATACGGGTGCGGGATTCTTGCGAAAGTGTCCAATTCGGAAGAGTGGGCATGGGTGTGCGTTCCTTGTTGTAAAGGTTGGGAAAGCGCGTTGTTGGAAATGGGGCTGAAAAGCAAAACGCCCCGCGGGCGGCGGGGCGTTCGGTCACACGAAGGTGATGGTAGATTTACGGAGGGTGCGCTTCGAAGCGCATTTCGTCAAGTTTTCGGCGCTTCTTCGGCCGTTTGATTTTAAACGTCCGATCGTTCGCGCTTTTGTGCGGCGTGGCGCCGTGGCCGCGCTGAATAGAGCGGTTGTGCCCATGCGCACTGCGAAAGACGCCTACTCCGATATTAGAAATCCAGACCCAGCGCGACGAAGGCATGGAAACCGGGCGCGCCCTGGCCGTCGACAAACGTCGGCCCGCCTGAGGCCAGCACCCGAAGCTTCGGCGTCAATTGGGCGATGCCGCCAAGACCGAGACTGGTCTCGGCGTGCCCATCAACCGTATCCGCGCCCTGCCGATCGGCTTCTAGGCCGACGCGGAGACCACTTTTAATTTCTCGTGCGACCGCCACGCCGCCGGTCCAATAGTTGCGATTATCAATCCCCGGATTCATGGCGTAGCCGCCGCCTCCAAACACCGACCACGCGCCAATATCCTTCTGCGCCCAGACCGGCAGTAAAGCCGTCACTTTGGAATGACCGAGACCGCCCGTGGCGGTCGGCACACTGAGACCTGGGAAGACGGCGATTGAAAACCCGGCCTCCTCGTTATGGTAAAACCGATACTTGACCGACAGATCCAAATCCCCTCGCCCGATCTGAGAACTTCCCGCCTCGTGCGTAAAAGCCACAGGTAGCCCCACAGTGATTTGAACATTCGGCGCGGCGCCGTAGTTCAGCTCTACGCCGAAGGAGCCTTCATAGTCCGCGCCCTTGCCCGCGGCATCCGCAGCGGGAGCATAGATTTCCCAATGGCGCGTCTCGGTGGGCTCTGGATCGTCGGTCAGGAACGGCGGTCCGGCCCAGGCGATATTCGGCAGCGCCGCCCCCACCAGAATGACGCTTGCGAAAATCCGCAAGGGCCGTGGACTCGCCCAAACGCCTATCATGCGGCACCGCGCGTTCCGGGATGCCCGCCCGCGCGTTGCGGCAGCACGACGATGAGGAGCGCCATTGCGCCCGCGAGAATGAGTGAGGCGAGCGGCCGGCTCATTTCCAGACCGCCATTTGCCACGGGCTTGTCGAAGAAGTCGCCGATCGTCGCGCCGAGCGGGCGTGTCAGAATAAAAGCCGCCCAGAAGAGGAATACCCGGCTCACCCTTGTCCAATAATAAATTCCCGACAGGATAAGAAGCGCGCCCGCAAATGTAAGGGCCGCGCCAGCGTAACCGAGCGCTCCATCTGCCGCCCAATCGCCAAGCGCGGTGCCGAGCGTTTGCGAGAAGGTGATCGTGACCCAATAAAAGGTCTCCTCGCGGGGTCCGGTGACAGCGTTGACCGAGATACTGCCGAGTGTGCGATACCATGCCAGCAGAGACACCAGCACACACGCCAGCAGCAGAAGTGAGCCGCCGGGGTAGCCGATACCGAGAGAGCGCGTGGCAAAATCGGCGAGGGTCGTGCCCGCCGTGGTCGAGGCGACAATCGTCGCCCAATAAAGCCACGGATAGAACCGCCGCGCCCGAATCTGGACCGCCGCCAGAACGATGAGAAGGATACCGAATAGAAACGTCCCTACGAGGTAGCCGTTGATATCGTCCTGCCCCGCCTCGGGCGTTGTTTCGCCGAGCCAGGTCATAGAGACGGTGTCACCGCCCGTCTCACCCAACGTGGTCGCGAGGATCTTGATGATCCAAAATCCAAGCGTGACCGCAGGTACCTTGGCGAGGAGTTTTGACGTCTCTTGGTGTTCGTCCATATTCCATCCTTCTTCGGCCTGGACAAATATACCGCTACGGTTTCCGGCCGCATTGAAGAAAGTCATCCGTGCGACGCCCGCCGACGGCGCCGGATACGCGGGCAACGGGGGACTAACAGATCAAGGACGGAAAGATCGCGTTTTAACGACGCGCCACTTCTTCCGGCCTATTTGCCAGTTCACGCTTTCGTCAGGCCCGGCACGCCAGCCTGCCGCGCCGATCACGCGGGGTTCGGCCCGATGCGTTCCAGGATCGGGAGGAATTGGGCGATCTCGACGTCGATATCCTCGAGCGGCGACGCCGTCAGGAACGCATGGAGTTGAAGCGAGTAGTCATCCGCGTAGCCATGCAAGGACTCGTCGGGATTGAACACGAGATAAATGAGCTTGCGTGCCGCCGTTGAGGAAAAGGCGTCGAGCTGCGCTTTCGCGGCGCGCAGCGTCCAGGTGAGTTTTCCGCGCATGAATTCTTCCGAGAGAGACACGGGGCCGGCATCACGCACCGTGCGCTCGTCATCCGACATGTTGATCGTTTTGACTTCACAGAGCAGCAAGCCGCCGTCGATCTCCGCCTTCAAGTCTGGAGTTTTGCGATCATAGGACGGCGGGATCATTTGAATGTTGGCGCAACCGAGCGCGCGTAGATACCCATAGGCTTTCGCCTCGTTCAAAAGGTCGAAGAGCGGCTCCCAACCCTTCGCTTTATTCCGAACGAGGCGCTTGGCCGCGGCCGCTTTCATCGCGCGCCAGGCATCGTCGTCCAAAATCGCGAGGTCCTGTTCGTAGACCGCCAGTATCTCGCGCGCGACCATGCTGGCCGCGACGAAGCTATCGAAGGTGCGCGCGTATGAGTTTGGCTGACGCGCATCCTGGGCCGCGCCGACCAGCTCCTTCACCCGGTCAGGCCCGCGCATTCGCGAAGGCCAGCACCGCGGCCAGCCGAACGAACGGCATGCCGCATGGCGTCCGAAAGCGGAGCGATTTATCGTGAATCATATGGCCCAGTGAATCATATGGCCCAGTGTAAGCGGGTATATATAGAGGCTCAATGTGCGTCGCGGCGCCGCGCGTCATTGTCGCATATCGCGTACAGGACGCCGAGACACGCGGTTTGCCCAAGCCCTTCACTTCAGCGCCGACCGCAGAGCCTTGTACACCGTATCCATGACCTTAATGCGCGCGAATTTCTTGTCGTTGCCCTCGACCAAGGTCCATGGCGCGGATTTTGTGCTTGTGCGCTCCACCATTTCATCGACCGCCATGGCGTAGTCGTCCCACTTCTCGCGGTTTCTCCAGTCCTCCGGCGTCAATTTCCATTTCTTATAGGAAATGGCCTCGCGCTCCTTGAATCGGCGGAGTTGCTCGTCCTTGGAGATGTGGATCCAGAATTTGACGACAACAATACCTTTCGCCGTCAACTGGCGTTCGAAGTCGTTGATTTCCTCATACGCCCGCGACCATTCATCCGGTTGCGCAAATCTTTCGACGCGCTCGACAAGAACCCGGCCATACCAACTGCGATCATAGATGGTCAATCGTCCCGCCGAAGGCAGATGTTTCCAGAACCGCCAGAGATAGTGCTGGGCGCGCTCCTCCTCGGTGGGCGCGGCGATTTGAATGACCTGAAAGTCGCGCGCATCCATGGTTGCGGTGAGGCGTCGGATCGCGCCGCCCTTGCCCGCGGCGTCTGGACCTTCGAACAAGATGATCGCGGACTTTCCTTCGAAATGCAGACGTCTAAACAGCTTGCCAAGTCCAGCGCGGCGCTTATTCAGCCTTTGCTCGTAAGCATCGGTCTCCAGGTACGCCGAAAGATCAAGCCGGTCCAAGACCGAGGCCTTGTCGGCTTTCGCGCGCGTCGGCGACCCCGGCTTTTGACGCCCGGCGCCGCGGGCCTGCTTTTCCAGCACCGGCAGGTCGGCTTCGATCCTCGCCAATTCAGAGCGCCTGATTTGACTTGCCGCCGCCGCGGCCTTCAACACGCGCGCGCGCCTGGCACGGCGTACGACCAAATGCGCGGCGAGCGCGCCGCGCAGCGTCGTCAGGATCTGCAGGGCGCGGCGGCGCGGATCGGCGCCTTCCACGCGAATCCAGCGCGCCGCTTCCATGTCGGTATGATCGACCGCAATCTCATGCGCATTCTGCAACTTACGATGCTGCTTCAGATGCTCCCAATCGCGCGCGCCGATACGCCAGGAACTGGCCTTATCCTCTTCCAACGCCTTCATGCGTTTTTTCAAGGCCGCCTTGTCCATGTGCAACCAGAACTTCAGGATCAAGGTTCCGTCGGATGCAAGCTCCTCCTCGAACGACCGAACGCCGGCCAGGGCGCGTTTGAATCCACGCTTGTTGATTTCGCCGTTGGCAAAGCCGTGAACGGGGTTGTGGTACCAGCTGCCGGCAAACAACCCGATCTGGCCCTTCGGCGGCAAATCGCGCCAATACCGCCAGTATTCAGGCCGCCCCGCCTCTTCCGTTGTGGGCGGGCCATACGCGTGCGTGATGATCCAACGCGCATCCAGCCATTCGGTGATGAGATTAAGAGACTCGTTCTTGCCCGCGAGCGCGGACCCGGCGAATACGAGGATGACGGAGAAATCCTGCGACTTCAGCGCATCCTGAAGCCTCAGCAACTGCGTCCGGAGCGGACCGGCGATCTTGTCAAAGTCGATGCGGTTCAACGGACGCGATTGTTGTCCGCGTTCCGGCGATTTCGCGGCCCGTCTAGACATCGCGCGTCGCGAGATCCCTGACCAAAATCTCGGCGAACAGGCGATCAAACGAAGCCGCCGTCGCGTCACCGAAAACAGGGTCCTTATCGCCGGAACAGGACGCCATCACGCTGGCCCAATCTTCCGGGGTCAGCAAGCGGACCGCCGCAGGGTATAGGTAAACTTCCTCCTTCTCGATGTGGCGACGCTCGCGCGCCGTGAACTTACGCAAGCGCTCGGCGAAACCGGCCAAGGCAGCGGTATCCTTACCGTCAAGGGACCGGGCGGCCGCAGAAATCACGGCAAGTTCCTGATGAAGTTCGACATGCTCCTCGAGCGCGTTGAACAATTTGTCGACGCCGCGCAGCATGCGGTGCCGCAAAACTCCATAGATGGCGTCCTCGATCGGGTGATGCACTTTGCGCGGATAATCGCGAAAGTATTTGAGGCCGAGCAAAATAATCGGCACCGCCCTTGCGTCACCGCGTTCCAGGGCTTCCGTTTGGCGATCCAACATGTCGAGGATCAAAGAAAAATGAACATGGTCGCGGCGAAGGAGCGGAATACTCAGCGACATAGCGACCACCTTTGGCTTAGATCGTGAGGTCGGCATTTCCGCAATTCGGAGACTTCGACGGCGCCAGGCGTCTACCGCACGCGGGCTTTCTTACATTCTTTGTCCTGGAAGAGCCCGGCAAGCCGCATTGACGGAGATCAATTGGCGGCTCGAAAATGGGTTTGCGCCTGTGTCCCTACGTGGCAAGACCAATGCCTACCGGCCCGCCTCATTCTCCCGCGCGCATTTTTGAAACCACCCGTGCTTTACGCCGCGAGACGCGGCATAAATGCACCCGCCGCCAGCCTCTTCTCGTGTCTGGCGGCACGAAGAGTCTCGTCGTATTGATGTCGCCAGGTTGCCGCACGTTATGAACGGCAGCCAGTCCATGCCCTGCTAGGAAATGTTATGAGCCGCCGTGCCGTTCTGTTTTGTATTCCATTGCTTGCCGCGCAGCCATGCTTGGCCGCGGAGACGTTCCGGGACTGCAGCCAATGCCCGGAGATGACGATCCTGCCGGCCGGCACTTTCAAAATGGGCTCGGCCCAAGCGGAGTTGAGCGGCAACGAAGGCCCGCAGCATGCGGTGACTATCCGCAAGCCCTTCGCGGTCGGGGTCTATACCATCACGTTCGATGAATGGGATGCATGCGTGATCGATGGAGGTTGCGACGGCAATTCGCCATCAAGCCAGGAGTGGGGGCGCGGCAAGCGCCCCGTCGTCAACGTGAGCTGGTATGACGCGCAGCTTTACGTGAAGTGGCTGAACGAACGGGTGAAGAGTTCCGTGAAAGGCGCCGCCGCAGCGGAGAGCGAGGCAAACACGGCCGCGGCCGGGCCTTACCGGCTGCTGACCGAGGCGGAATGGGAATACGCGGCGCGCGCGGGAACGACGACGGCCTATTATTGGGGCGAAGATCGCAAAAAAGGCATGGCAAATTGCGACGGCTGCGGCAGCGAGTGGGACAACAAACAGACCGCGCCGGTCGGCTCCTTCCCGCCGAACCCGTTCGGCCTTTACGATATGGCCGGTAATATCCTGCAATGGACCGAGGACTGCTACCACGAGAACTATAACGGCGCGCCTGCCGATGGATCGGCCTGGAAGGGCCGCATCTGCGATGCACGCATGATGCGCGGCGGTTCGTGGTTCAACAGCACGTACTACATCCGCTCGTCGCAACGCTTTATCGTCTCTCCTCACTTCCGCGCCAACAACGCAGGGTTCCGCGTGGCCAAGACGCTGGAGTAAACGGCGTCGCCCACCGGAAAGCATGAGGCGCTCCGCGAGGCCACTCGCCTTTTAGGCGTATTTCCGTGCTATGATCCCCGCTCTCTTGGGGGGGTGAATAGTGGAACGTATCTCGTCAGTTGTCGCCGCAGCCATCGTCGGGCTCGGCGTTTCCTCCCTCGTTGTTCCGTCGCACGCGGCCGACCTTCGCACCGGAACAGTCCGTGCAAGCGCAAAGTCCGAATCACAGTCCCTCTTGCGCTTCTACAACAGCGGCGCCCGCGCGGGCACCGTCACGGTCGCACTGCGCGATGAGGCCAGCGGCATGGCCCTCGGAGAGTGGACCAGCCCCGTTATTCCCGCCGGCGCCGAACACCAATTCAGCATCGCCACCATCGAAGCCGAACTCAACAAAGACGGCGCCGGCGATCTCACAAAGGCGAATTCCTACGCGATCACGGTGCGGACCGAGATCACGGGTTCTTTCCAACATCTGCTCTACAACGGCGAAGATGGCGCGCTGACGAATCTCAGCACCTGCGCGGCGGGCGTCATGACAAATCCGGCGGCTGTGAGCGGCGTCCAGGCCGCGCGTCATCCCACGGCGAGTTCGATCGTGATCAATAATACGGGCGCCGCCGCCACGCCCCTCACCCTCGGCATCTATGATGCCCGCGACGGCGCGAAGATCGGCACAGCCGCATTTGCTCCGGTGGCGCCAGGGGCACAGCGCGTGTTCTCGATGGCAGCCCTTGAAGCCGCCGCCGGTATCATTCCCAGCGACGGCATGACCCATTACGTCGTGAAACTGGAGGACACGTTCCGCGGTTATCTCCAGCACCTGGTGACCAATCCGCAAACCGGCACGGTGGCGGACATGACGGTGGCCTGTGCATTTAACGCTACGATCTCGCCCAACACACAGCCGGATTTGCGGGCGGGCGTGGTCTTTTCAACAGCGCAGCCGGACTCGCAATCGCTCCTGCGTTTCCATAACACCGGCACGACGGCGGGCACGGTCACGGTGACGTTGGACGACGGCGCCAGCGGCAAGACCCTCGGCGAATGGACGAGCCCGGCCATTGCCCCGGCGACGGAGCGGCAGTTCTCTATCGATTCCATCGCGGCCGGCACGGGACAACACTTCAGCAAACCGGGTTTTTACGGCCTCCGCGTCCAGCCCGGCATCACCGGCACGTTCCAGCACATCGTACGGCGCGCCTCCGCGTTAAGCAATTTGAGCACCTGCTCATCCGGCGCCGGCGTCAGCCGCACCAAACTCAGCGGTGTACAGTCGTCGCTCATCTCGGACGGCAACATCAGTTTTGTGGTCCTGCACAACACCGGCGCCACGGCTGCGCCTGTCAACCTCGCTATTTACGATGCCCGCGACGGACAACGGCGCGGCACATACGCCACGGCCGCGATCGCGAGCGGTGGTCAGGCCACGATATCGGTGCGCGAGATCGAAGCGGTGATCGGCGCGCCGCCGGCCGGGCTGTACCATTACATCATCGAAGCCGAAGCGCCGTTCTCAGGTTTCGTGCAGCATCTCGTCGCCGACAGCGAAACCGGCGCCGTCACCGATATGACCGCGACCTGCGCGCTCGGAAGCGCGAAGGCGCAAGCCACGACCTATGTCCAGCAAGCCATGTTCGGTGGACAGTGCGAGGCGGGGCAGACAGGCATGATCGGTTTCATGCTGGTGTGCGGCAGCGACAACCGCTTCCGTTATGCACTGCCCGAGGACATGCCGGCGACGCCACGCGGCGGCTATCTGGAGCGTCCCGCCTGGTATCCACCGCTGCGCGATGTTCTGCTGACCAGCAACCCGCCGAGTTGCCCCGCCAGCGGCCGGATCGCGACCATGAGCACCTTTATCGTACCGCTCGACCAGTTGGTCCTCAGCACGCCACAGGGTGCGATGCTGGGCGATCACGTCACGCCGATCGATCACGCCTATATCGCGATCAAGGCGCTCGATAAGCCGGCCGCCCAGCGGACGGAAGCGGACTATATCCCGGTGCGCGCGCCGGCCGACGGTGAGATCATCGAAATCTCGAGCCTGGGCGCGCCGTGGACGAACCGCATCGTCATCGCGCACGGCTGCGAGACCTATTCGATCATCATGGTGCTGAACCGCATCGCCGGCGTGCTGACGCCCTACCGGGCCGAGTTGGCGGCCAACGGCCGGGTGTCCACCAAGATTTCCGTGCGCGCGGGCGATATCATCGGCGAGCAGCGCGACAACCCGCTCGACTACTCGCTTCACGATGGCTCACGATGGTTGCCGGGTTACATGGCCCCCTTCTCCTACGCCGGGTCCGAAGCCTGGAAACCCTACACGGTCGATCCCGCGCCGTACTTCACGCCGACGATCACCAATGCCGTCCAAGATGTGATGCGGCGCGTCCCGGCCCCGCGCTGGGGCAAAATCGATCATGACGTAGCGGGCACCGCCGCGGGCAACTGGTTCCTCGCCGGCACCGTCGGCTACTCGGGCCGGAGCGCCGAAAGCCTTCGCACGGCGACCGCGCCTATCAATGGCGGCCCGGTGGAAGGCAAGAACACGTACGCCTGGAGTCACCTCGCGCTCGCGCCGTATTGGAACGAACCGTCGAAGTGGGTTTTCTCCACCGGCTGGTGGCGCGATGAAAAGGGCGATCCGCAGCAGTGGCACCTTGAGGTCACGCGCGGGAAGCCGACGCCGCCGCTGCTCACGCCGGAATGCGGCACTGTCGTGTACCGCCTGCGGCAGCTCGTCGATTTCAGCCAGGGATCGGGTGGGAACACCATGATCGCCGGAATCGTCGCCCTGCGCATGAATGCCGACGAAACACTGACGGTGGAAATCGTGCCGGGTGTCGAGGATCCGGCATCATTCGCCGGCTTCAGCACCGCGCGGCGCACGTACCGGCGGTAAGTCGCCGGCCACTAAACCAGCGGATCTGGACCAAAGCGGTTTTCGCCGGGCACGCCACGCACGGCCAGCACCGCATAAAACACCACCGTCGCCGCGATGCAGAGCGCGGCCGCGATCCAGAACAGGGTCCCAAAGAGCGAGAACATACCAAGAGGAGAGGCTTCGGCCTGATCCAATGCCTTTTGCGCGGCGTCGAGACTTTCTCCGCCCGCGACGCCCGCAGAGATCAATACACTGAAGGTCGTATAGATATCGACCGCCGCCACCCCCGCAGCGAGCATTCCAATCGCGATGAAGGCGAGTTGCCACCATCCGGAAAGATCGCGGTCATGGAGCCGGCGATTTGTCACCGCGGCAAGCGGCAGAAGGCACAAAAGGGTCACGACAAGATTCGTCGACATGAAACTGGACCCGAGACCCGACATAGCGTCGAAGATGGACGCGGCGGCGCTTAAGAGAAAAAAGAAAAGCGTGAAGAACCAGAACTCGGAGCGCGAGGCACGCCCGCCGAACGATGCGTACTTATGAAAACAGGTTTGAACGGCTGTCGCGAAATTCATTGCCCGAACCCCAGAAGGTCCACAAACTGTAGGCGAGGCCGACCGCGCCCGCCATAGGAAAGCAGGATGACGAAACACCGGATTTACGCCATGAGCTTCGCCAGCGTTTATCCGCTTTACATCGCCAAGGCTGAGAAGAAGGGACGCACGAAGGCGGAAGTCGACGAGGCGATCCTGTGGCTGACCGGCTACAGCCAGAAACAACTCGACGCCGAAGTGAAGATGAAGACAGATTTCGAAGCGTTTTTCGCCAAAGCGCCGAAGATGAATCCTGGGCGCAGTCTGATCAAGGGCGTGGTGTGCGGCGTGCGTGTCGAGGAGATCGCGGAGCCCCTCATGCGCGAAATCCGGTATCTGGATAAGCTGGTCGACGAATTGGCGAAGGGCAAAGCGATGGACAAGATCTTACGTAAGGGATAGCCGCGCGCCTAAGACGGGGGCGGCTTGGCGCCGTCCGCGAGCCAGGCGGACCAGAACGCCTCTTCCTCGGCGATCACCGGCGCATCGTCCGGCGCCATCGCCACGGTGCTCGTAATCGGCTGAAACTGGCGGCCATGGACGCCGGCCATCATTGTGCCGTCCACGGCCTTCACGAAGAGATAGACCTCAGGCACCCGCAGATGGCTATTGAACAGAAGGTAGCCTTTGTCGCCGACGATGAAGGCGTTCACCGCGTGCTGCACACCGTCCTTGGTGATGACGAGATCGGTGATGGGAAGCGGATGGTCGCCGAAGCCGAGCCGGTCGGCGATATCGGCGCGCAGTTCACTCTCGCCGCCGAGCGCGCGCGCTTTTTCAAACAGCGCTTTCAGGTCCACTCCGGGTTTTGATTGCGCTTGGGCCGATATGGGCGCGATCAGAAGCGCGGCGACGAACAAAAAAAACCGCATGGCTTATCCTTAGACGCTAAAGTATGGGGCGACGGAACGGGCCGCATCTTACGCCGGCCGCGACCGGGTCCGCCAGAGCGCCCCTACCGGAACGTCGCCGTCGCGATGTGGTTTCCGGATACCGTGATCGAGCAGATCGTACCGTTGGGTCCCGATATGCTCGTGCAACCGCTCCAGCCGAGGAAGTCCGCGTTCATGCCGCTTGCCGGCGTTGCCGTCAGGGACACAATCGCGCCCATGCTGTAGCTGCCCGCGCATGTACCGCCACAGCTGATTCCCGCCGGGCTCGAGGTCACGGTGCCGCTGCCGATCTTCTGCACTTCCACGACGTTGGTGCCAAACGTCGCGCTGACGGTGCGGTCGGACTCATAGGTCACGTTGCAGATGGCGCCGCCGTTGCCCGACGTACTCGTGCAGCCGCCCCAACCGAGGAAGGTGGAGCCCGAGGCAGGGATCGCGGTCAATGACAACGTGGTCGCGGTGAAGGCCGCGCTACAGGTGCTACCGCAGTTGATGGCAGCCGGACTCGAAGTGACGGTCCCGCTGCCGTTGCCGATCTTTTGCACTGTCAACGTGCTGGCGGCGAACGTGGCGGTGACCGTCTTGTTGGATGTCATCGGGATTTCGCAGATGCCGGCCGTGTTGGTGCAGGCGCCGCCCCACCCCAGGAACCGCGAGCCGGACGCCGCGACCGCTGTGAGTGTGAGCGTGCGGTCAACACCGATCGTTGCCGTGCAGGTGGATCCACAGTTGATGCCGGGCTGCGTCGACGAGGTTACCGTGCCGGCGCCGCTGCCGACTTTCGTGACCGTCAAGGTCGAGGTCGTCGCCGGCACATTGTCGCTATCCGGTGCATTCACCGCGCACATGGTGGTCATGTTCAAGGTGACGCGTAGCGTATCGTTGTTGATCGTTTGACCCAAAAGAATCGCGGGCGATGCGCCGGAGGTGTCGGTCACGAAAACATTGGCGCGGATCTGTTCGCTGGTCGGCGTCCAGTTGATCGCGCTTTCGATCTGCGACCATGGAATCGTGTACGAGGCGTTGGCCTGTGCAGTGACGTCCGTCTGACCCACAGCCACCCCCGTTGTCTCATCCTTGACCGAAATCCTGTAGGTCTTCGCGGTGTTCGCGAAATTGTGCAACTCGATCGAAGCCGGATAACCCGCCGCGGCAAGGCGCGAAGTGTGCACGCTGGAGAGGACCATTTGCTGGGTCGCGGCGCGCACGACGTCCTGGATGTTGGCGCGGCAGACCGCCGCGTTTTCGAAGTAGCTCACCGACGGGCTGTGCGTGACATGCTGATAGCCCGCGAGCGGTTCATCGCTCTGGATATAGAAGGAATAGTTGGTGTCCGGCTCGGTGACAGTGGCGCCCGCCCCCTGCAGAATCTGGAAAAGCGCGTACTGGCGCGTCGCGGATGGCGGGACCTGAAACGCCGCGGTGCCGTAGTCACGGCCCGTCGGCGAGCCGACGACTTTTACGGTAAAGGACGCGGTGGCGCTGCCGCCGTTGAAAAGCCGGAGATACGAGATCATGCCGCCGCCGGTACCGAGGTAAAGCGGCGCGACCACGGCATAGTTGTTGCCGTCGATGGCGGCTGCTTTCTCACGGTCCGGCGCATCGGCCGATTTCTTGCTGATGAGGAAATTTTCGATCGCAAGCGCCGGAACGGCTGTCTCTCCGGACTGAGCCCGCGCCGCGTGCGCAGGTGATACAAGCGCGAGCACGATCAGCGCAGCGGACCAAAGCTGGCGAACGGCAGGGGAGCGCATGACGGCCTCACATAATGGATAGGACCGAGACGAGCGAATGCAGTGTGTGCGGGAACTTCGCGGCCAAACGTGATCCGTATCGCGATCTACGGGCGCAGAGCGTGAAAACACAAAAATGTGTAACAGCCGGATGATTGGGACACGCGGACATACGCGAGTCAATGCAAGCGCCGATTTGCCGGCTCTATTGATAATTAGTCGAATTAAATAACGTGGCGGCGCTTGGTCATCAGGCCGGGGCGAGGCGCAGGAAAAGGCCACCGTCGGTCAGGAGATATAGGCAGCCATCCGGCCCGACGCCCACGTCGCGCACGCGATCGATGCCGCGCAGAACCTCTTCCTGAAGGACCTGGCGATTGTCCTTCAGCACAATGCGATAGAGCGCGCGGTATTTCATGGCGCCCACGAAGAGGTTGCCCTTCCAGCGCGGAAAGGCGCTACCTTCGTAGAAGGCCATGGCGGAGACCGCCGGCGACGGCGCCCAACTGACGACCGGTTGTTCGACGCCTTCCATTTCGGGCATCGCCACACGCGGGATGGAATCATACCGGTGACCCCAGGTGACAACGGGCCAACCGTAGTTCGCACCCTTCTTGATGATGTTCACTTCGTCGCCGCCGCGCGCGCCGTTCTCGGATTCCCAGAGCGTGCCTTTGGAATCGAAGGCGATGCCAAGCGACTGCCGGTGGCCATAGCTCCAAACCAGCTTAAGTGCGCCGGGGATATTCACGAAGGGGTTGTCGGCCGGCGCGCGGCCATCGTCGTGCATGCGCAGGACTTTGCCATTCGGATCGGCAAGATCGAGCGATGGCGCATCCTCGGGCGGACCGGCGTAAATATTTCCCGAGAAGCCCAAGGTCATGAACAGATAGCCGTCACGGTCGAAGGCCATGCGCGCGGTGCTCGCTTCGCCCGTGGGCGCCTCGAACAAAACCTGATGATCGGTCCACCGGCTGTCTTTGATCTTGCCGCGTACGGCACGCATGATGAATCCGCGTCCCGCAGGATTGCTATCGGCAATGGTGAGATAGATCCACCCGTTCTTCGCATAGTCAGGATGTAGCGCGATGTTGAGAATGCGCCGTCCGGGCCCCTGCAACGGCGTGCCGATGGGAATGCCCTCGATGGCCTGCGGCAGGAGCTTGCCGTTCTCGACAACACGGAGCGTGCCGGCAGTTTCAGTGATCAGTGCGCGCCCGTCGGGGAGGAAAACGAAGGCATAGGGCGCGGCGAACTTGGCGACGGTCTCGACGCGAAAATCCGCAGCCTCGGTATGTTGGATTTCGTTCGGCACCGTTTGCACCGAGCGGTCGACCACTAGGGTCGCGACAAAGACGGCGCGGATGTAAGCGACGAGATCGTTCACTTGCGCGTCGGTGAAATCGAACGCCGCCATTTTCGGATCGAAGCCGCCCCGGATCGCCTTGGCGATATCGGCGTCGGTGCGCCCGTGGATCCAGTACTCGTCGCTGAGAGAGGGGCCTTCCGCGCCGACGGCGCGCAAACCATGACAGCCGGCACATTGCGTGTTGAAGATTTTCGCTCCGGGCAGGGCCGCCGCAGGATCTGGTTTCACCACCGATGGCGCCCGAACGATGGTTCGCGCCGCCGCAGGTTCCGCGGCGTTGGCCCCGGCCGCAAAAGCGAGCAGACCCGCACCGGCCAGGCCGGCGACCCAACGCTTCATGAGCTTGTCCCCCTCTTCCACCGCATGCGGATGATACCGCCAAAGCGTAGGACAGGCATGCGCGATTTGGCGTGAACCCTGCCTTCCTTTCTTGAAGGTGATGCGGTCAAATCGCCCGCCCGTCGAAAGGAACGGTCATGCTCAAAGTGCTCGGCAAATCCTCCTCGATCAATGTCCGCAAGGTTTTGTGGACTTGCGATGAAATTGGCGTCGTTTTCGAGCGGGAAGATTGGGGTGCGGGCTTCCGCTCGACCCGCGAACCGGCATTTCTTGCTCTCAATCCCAATGGCTTGGTGCCGGTCGTCATCGATGGGGATGAAATCCTGCGCGAGTCAAATACGATCGTCCGGTATCTCGCTGTTAAACACGGGCGCACGGACTTGCTTCCGGAGGCGGCGCCGGGACGCGCGCGTGTAGAGATGTGGATGGATTGGCAGGCGACGGAATTCAACAACGCTTGGCGTTACGCTTTTCAAGCCCTCGCGCGAAAAAACCCCGCCTTCAATGATCCCGCCCAGATCGCGCATTCGCTCCGCGCCTGGACGGATCATATGGAGATCCTGGATGCGCAACTTGCAAAGACACGCGCCTTCGTGACGGGGCCGCATTTCACGGCCGCGGATATCCCCATCGGTTTATCGGCGCACAGGTGGTTTGCCACGCCGTTCGAGCGGCGCGCATTTAGCGCAGTTGAGGACTATTACGAGCGATTGTCGCAGCGCCCGGGGTTCATGACGCATGGGCGCGGCGGCGGCGCCTAGCTAGGCGACTTTCGCTTCCGGCATCTCATCGATCAGGAAACCTTGGAAATTCCTGATGCCGAACTCCTGCGCGATCTCGAGCGCGACCGGATCGTCGACGCGACTCATCACCATGGTAATGCCGCTGTCCAGGGCGCCTTTGACGAAATCGCGGTGGTTCGCGGAGAAATTCTTGAGATCGCCCTTCCAATGCACCTTCGCGAAGTTCGGTCCAACGAGATTGAGGTCGAGCGCGCCCATCGTATCGGGGAAAATCTGATCGACGGCGATCTTACCGCCGCGAGCGAAGATCAGGTCGCGCGCCCTTTTGAACTCCTCGAAATAGGCCGTGATCATCGGCTGCGGGATCTCGAAAGTAATATTCTCGACCGAAATGTTCTTAATCGCGGCCTCGAACGTTTGCGTCAGAATGGAATGAACATTGAGATTGAGCGACGAAGGCACGCCGTTTTGCGGCAGATGCGCGAGCGAACGCAGCACGAGTTGATCGAGCATGTGCGTAAGCGACTGGAATGCACGCTTCGAGCCGCGCATCTCCACACCGGGGAAAAATTCTTTCCGCAAAAGATCGATGCTGACATAGAACTCGCGCATGGCGGGCGCCATAGGCTGCAACTCGTCACGCAGAAGAATGGTTTGCTGGCGCACGAATTTGTCGACGAATTCCTGCGGGCCCATGTCTTTGAAAGCCTTGGCCACGCCGCGAATGTCTTCTTCCGTGAGACCGCGGACGCGTGATGCCTCGCCAATCGGTGCGCTGCGGCGGCGATCGGAGATCGCTTCTTCCTCGGCGTCTTCGAACAGCGGCAGCGGCTCGACCGCGTCTTCGACCGCCGCGGCGGGCGCCTCATTGGCCGTGGGATCGCCATCGGTCCAAGCCACATGAAGTGCGCGGTTCAGCATTTTTTCGATGGATTCAACGGTCAGCCGCGTCAGAAACCGGTCGAAAACGGGAGGCGCGACGAAGCCGGGCTTGCCGCCGGCGTCCGGATAGATCGCGATGACGCTGCCGCTCCACTGGTTTTTCTGGACGGCAAGTTCGACGGCCTGCACCGCCTTCTTTTGGCGAACGGTTCCGAGCTGCGCAAATGACGCGGGGAACGGCGCGATGAAGAGATCATTCTCGCCGGCCCGAATGTAAGCGACTTTGAAGTTCGGAATCGCCTGCGTGATGCCGCGCGGGTCTAGCGCCTTGATGATCGACTGGCGGACATTTTCCTTGCCGAGGCCACCTTGGATAACGCCGGTGACCTTTAAGGCCGTGGCGGCGCGCACGAGGTTCGCGTCATCGCTGTCCAGCATGAGAATGCAGCTGAGGTACTGCAAAGACCCACCCCAGCGGCCGGCACGTAAATTAGTGAGGAATTCCAAACCGGAGTTCGCCGCGCGATGCGCGCAGATGACGCAGTCCACCGGCGTTTTTCTATCCTGAAGCACCCGCAGCGCGAGCAAGGACGACGCAGCGACGTAGACGGCGGGGGCGCCCTCGGAGGTCAAAAATCGCCGCAGCGCTTCACCGATCGTGGGTTCGGAATCGATCACCAAGAAGCGGGTTTGCGCGATAATCGTCTTCTGACGTTTCGGATCTGTGGACATGGAACCGGATTTCTCAGCTTTCTTGCTGGCTTACCGGCACGGCCTATTGAGGCCGCGCTCTTCAACGGGAGATTACTATAGCGCTCCTACGACTTGAAACCAGCGCGGGATAATAACTCGAGAATCGCTGTTTTCTGGACACGACATAAGCACCGGTAGAATGGCGCATCGCGACTTTTCCGTTACAATTGCTTGATCGAAATCAAGCTCTAATACCAACGGTCATATAGGCAATACCTACGCTCACTGGCTGCATTCCGGCGAATCGCCGATCTTTTTCCCGCCAGCATCGGCAGGGAATGGGACAATGACACGACAGCAGCACGTCGGCGGTAAGGAGCGGTTCTTCGGCACCGATGACCTCATCGTCAGCAAGACGGACCTCAAGGGCCGCATCACCTACGCAAATCGCCTTTTCATGGACCTGGCGGACCTGGACGAAAAGGCCTGCATCGGCGCGCCGCACAGCGTCGTGCGTCACGCGGATATGCCGCGTTCGATATTCCAGCTGTTGTGGGACACGATCGGGACGGGCCGGGAAATCTTCGCCTATGTGAAAAACCGTTCGCAGAACGGCGACTACTACTGGGTCTATGCCCACGTCACCCCGACCTTCGATTCGGCCGGCAAGATCAGCGGCTATCACTCCACCCGGCGCAGCCCGGACCGCGACGTTCTGCAAGGCAAGATCTTCTCGCTGTACGAAAAACTGCTGCTCGCCGAACGCGGCGCGACAGATCGCAAGGAAGGCCAGCGCAAGGGCATGGCTCTACTCGCCGACATTCTGAAAGCGGAAGGAAAGTCCTATGACGAATTTATCCTCACTCTCTAAAACCGGCGCTTTCATCGGCGCGTCCGCGGCTTTGTCGGCCTGCGGCATCGCGAGCACCGCGCTGGGCGCATCCGTCGCCGTGACACTTCCTCTTTTGGTATTGAGTGCGGGCGCTTGCGGTCTGGCGGCGCTCCGGCTCGGCGCGGTATCGCGTTACATCGCGCGTGTCGGCGCCGCTCTTACCGCCGTGAGCACAGGCAATCTCGAAGAGCGTTTGCCTCTTACCGCTGAGCACGGCGCCCTCGGCGCGCTGGGCGAAAGCTATAACAACGCCGTCGACCGCGTTGACGCCTACATGCGGGAGGCCTCCGCTTCGCTGCAATATGTCAGCCGTAACCAGTATTTCCGACTCATCGACCTGCGCGGTATGCGCGGAACCTTCAAGGCCTCGTCGGAGGGCACCAACGCCGCGGTTAAGGCGATCGGCGCGAAGGTGATCGGTTTCTATCAGGTCGCCAACGACTTTGAGAACACGATGGGCGTCATGTCCACATCTTTTGCGGGGTCGGCCGAACAACTTCAATCCAGCGCGGAACGCATGCAATCGGCCGCCGTTGGATCGGCCGAACGCGGCGCATCCGGGTCGGAGTCGGCCATCCGCGCCAACGAGCGGGTGCGCACCGTCGCCACCGCCGCCGATGAAATGGCCAATTCAATCCAGGAAATCAACCGGCAAACCTCTACCGCATCCGGCATGACCGCACGCGCGGTGACGGAAGCGACACGGGCCGCAGAGGTGATCGGCGGTTTCGCCGAGGCTGCGGCGCAAATCAGCCAAGTCGTGGATCTCATCAATGAAATCGCCGAGCAAACCAACCTGCTTGCGTTGAACGCAACCATTGAAGCGGCGCGCGCGGGCGAAGCGGGCAAAGGCTTCGCGGTCGTCGCCAGCGAAGTGAAGAACCTTGCAAGCCAGACCGCAAAAGCGACCGGGGAAATCACCGAACGCATCGGCAGCATGCGCGTGGCCAGCGCGGATTCGGTGAAGGCCATTACCGCCATCACCGGTGCCATCCGGGATATCAGTGAAGTCGCCGGCGCCATCGCCTCCGCCGTCGAGACGCAAGTTTCTTCGATGAAGCGAGTATCTGAAAACGTCGACGGCGCGACAGCCAGCGCCACGGCCGTTCAGGAAGACATCGTTGCCGTGCGTGATGCCGCCCAAGACACACGTCGCGAAGCGGCGATGGTGCTGACGGCGTCCGCCGGGATCAAGGATCAGGCTCAGGCCCTACGCGGGACGGTCGATGCGTTTGTCGTGAACCTGAAGAAAGTCATTTAGCGGCACGGTCGTTCGCTTTCACGGCGGTGACGTCCACTTCGAACATCATGCCGGGCCATGCCAACGCGCTCACGCCGACCAAGGTGTGCGCGGGCAGCGGAAGCCCGGCAAGAACCTCGGCGCGGCATTTTCCAACATCGGGCTGGCTGCGCATATCGGTGACGTAGGTCGTAACTTTCACAATATCGGCGAGCGATGCGTTCTGTTTCTCCAAGCTCCGTTTCACCTTGTCCCAGGCGTATTTGCATTGGGCATAGACGTCGTCGGTATGGCGAATTTTGCCGCCGACGGTCGCGGTTTCATCTTCAGCCCCGACACCGGCGAGATAGATGAACCGCTGCGGGTTGGTCACGCTCACGACTTCGGAGAACCGCCCCTTTGCCCATTCGCTGTAATTGAAATACTCTTTCTTGAAGCCGCCCTCCGTGGCGGCTTCGGCGAGCAGTGACAGGCCCGCGCAAAACGCGAGCCCAAGCGCGACGGCTTGAACGGTCTTCATCTGATTCCCCTTTGCGGACGCATGGTCGCCAGGGAGCATTTTCCGGCAGCGCCGGAAAATCTTATATGCAGAAAAACTTACGCATTGCGCAGATCGCTTGCAGCGATGTGCGCTTAGTTCGCAGACCCGACATCGTAGCGATAGATCTTGCCGCCTTTCATGACAAAAATGACGCGGCGCAGCGCGGTAATGTCCGCGAGCGGGTCGCCGTCCACGGCGATG
>JAIUPE010000054.1 GCA_020160875.1 Pseudomonadota bacterium | reverse complement strand
CTCGCGCTCGTGACCATCGCCAAGGTCGGGCGCTACCTTGCCGTCGCCGCCGCGGTTGGCGCGTTATAGACCGAACCCAACGGAGCGCATGGAAATCGAGGCGTTCTGCATCGCCTCATAAATCGTTTCGGCGCGCTCGGCCGGATCGGCGGCGCCGAGCGCGTAGAGGAACGGATACCAGTGCTCGGGCGTCGGGATGGAAAGCCGGCCGGCTTCGCTGGAACGCGCTTCATGGACGAGCGCAGCATCGTCGCGCGCGGCAAGCTTCTCGGCGACCCATGTATCGAATTCCGATGCCCACGGATAAGACGCGGCATCGTCATCCCATTTGATCAAGCGCAAGTTGTGCACGATGTTGCCGCTGCCGACGATGAGCACACCCAGGTCGCGCAATTTCGCGAGGCTGCGTCCGGCGACATAGTGAAAACGCGCATCGCGCTCCATATGCAGACTGAGCTGCAGCACGGGCACGTCGGCGCCCGGGAAAATATGCCGGAGCACGGACCATGCGCCGTGATCGAGACCCCACTGTTCGTCGTCAAGATTGATGCTGATGTCTGTGATACGCGTCCTGATCTCCTCGGCGAGCGCGGGATCGCCGGGCGCGGGATACCGCACGTCGAACAGCGGCTTCGGGAAGCCGTAAAAATCATGAATGGTGCGGGGCTGGGCCTGATGCGTGATCCATGTGCCTTCGGTCATCCAGTGAGCCGAGACACACAGGATCGCCCGGGGGCGCGCGAGTTTGCGGCCCAGATCTTGAAGCATACGCGTATACTCATTGTCCGCGATCGCGTTCATGGGAGACCCATGGCCAATGAACAGAACCGGCGCGCGCATGGCGTTACCTCACCCGCGCGATCAAGGCTTGCGCGGCGGCCGGCGCGCGTTCCTTCGCGCCCGAGATGAAATAGACAAACGCATCGCCACGCTTCGCCCACGTTTTTGCGCGCTTGGCCCAGGCGTCGATCTCGGCCGGTTTGTAACCGGTCTTGGCGGTGGGCTTGGTGCGCATGAGGCGCGCATAGGTGAAATCGGCAGTCGGTTCGTCGATCTCAGGAAAGTCATCATCGTCGGCATAGACGATCGCCGCGTTGTATTTGCGGGCAAGGTCGTAGAAGCGCTTGTCCTGGAACGTGGGGCTGCGCACCTCGAGGGCATGGCGTAGCGGGAGGCCGCCGATCTCGGGGGGCAGGAGTTTCAGAAAAGCCTCAAAGTCGGCGGGGTCGAATTTCTTCGTGCCCATGAATTGCCAATTGATCGGACCGAGACGGTCCTTGAGTTCCGTGAGACCTTGGGTGAGGAAGCGCATGACGGACTCGCCGGCATCCGCGAGCACGCGCCGGTTGGTACAAAAGCGCGAGGCCTTCACCGCGAAAACAAACCCGTGGGGCGTTTCCTCGCGCCATTTGGCCCAGGTGGCGGGCTTGAAGGAGGAATAATAGGTGCCGTTGATCTCGATGGAGGTGAGCGCGCGGCTGGCGAACTCCAGCTCCTTCTTCTGCGCGAGGCCCTTGGGATAGAAAAGGCCGCGCCAGGGCTCATAGGTCCAACCGCCGATGCCCACGAGGACGCGCGCGGTGGACTTTGCAGGCTTCTTAGCGGGGCGCTTGGTCATGAGGTTCTCCGCAGTAACGGCAACACCTTACACACGGAAAACAAAGGAGGTCAGGGGGTTAAATGGGGCCAAAGTAAGCCCAAGAAATGGAGTCTGACCCCAAATTCCCGTTATGCTTTGTGCAGAGCAGCTTTGCAATTATATACATAGCATATAATATCATATGCTTTGTATAACGGCATCCGAAATGAGCGGTTTGGAGCCGACGCGCATGAGCGCCCCCAAGAACTTCCCCGTCGTCATGGATGTGTATGAGCTTTCGCGCACCATGCGGCAGTATCTGAGCCGCGCGACCCGCAGCCTGGGCTTCACCCAAGAGCAGTGGCGCGCGCTGTGGCATTTGTCACGCAACGAAGGTCTTACCCAGACCAATCTCGCGAACCTGCTCGAAGTGCAGCCGATCTCACTGACGCGCGCGCTCGACCGTCTGGCCGAACAGGACCTCATCGAGCGCCGTCCGTCGCCCAGCGATCGGCGCGCCACGCAGGTTTATCTCACCGAGAATGCCCGGCCGGTGATCGCGAAGCTGACCGAGATCCTCGATGAGTTCCGCACCACCGCCATCGCCGGCCTTACGGGAGACGAACTCGCGCAAGCGTCCTCTCTTCTGAAACGCATGCGCGCCAATCTCGACAAACAAGACACCACCGTCAGCGTCGCCTAGGACCCATGACCATGAACGCGAACACCAATAACCAGACTCAATCGCCGATGAGTTCCGCATCCACGCCGCAGAAGAAGAGCGCCCTGCGTCGCCTGCTGCTTCTCGGCATTCCACTCGCCGTGATCCTGATCGGTGGCGGGCTCTACCTCGCGGGCGGGCGTTTCGTCTCGACCGACAACGCCTATGTGAAGGCCGACATCGCCTCCTTGTCACCGGAGATTTCCGGCAACGTTTTGCAGGTGCTGGTGACGGACAACCAGAAAGTCACCAAGGGCCAGGCGCTTCTGACCATCGACGCGACAAACTACAAGGTCGGCCTCGCCGGCGCCGAAGCGCAGATGCGCACCGCCGCCGCGAGCGTCGAAAGCGCGAAGGCGCGCTACCGTCAGAAGGAAGAATCCATCGCCCTGATGCAGACCAACGTGAAATTCGCCGAGCGCGAATTCCAGCGCCAGTCCCAGTTGGCGAAGGCTAACTATGTGGCGGCCGCCAAGCTGGACCAGGCGCAACATGAATTGGAATCCGCGCGCCGCAATTTGCGCCTCCTGCAACAGGAGAAGGCCGAGATTCTGGCCACACTGGAGGGCAACCCCGACATCCGCCCGGAAGACCACTCGTCCTATCAGCAGGCCCTGGTCGGCCGCGAAAGCGCGCAATTGTTCGTCGAGCGTTCGACGCTGACGGCGCCGTTCGACGGCATTGTGAGCCAGGTACCGAAGGTGGGCGACTTCGCCCGCACGGGCGCCCCCATCATGTCCTTGGTCTCGACATCCGGCGTGTGGATTGAAGCGAACTTCAAGGAAACCGACCTGACACAGATGAAAGCCGGACAACCGGTCGACATCGAAGTGGACACGTATCCGGGCCGTAAATTCCGCGGCAAGGTGGCGAGCATCAGCCAAGCGACGGGCGCCGAGTTCTCGGTGCTGCCTGCGCAAAACTCGAGCGGTAACTGGGTGAAGGTCGTGCAACGCATCCCGGTACGCATCGCCTTCGACGATCCGGCCAATGGCCCGACACTCCGCGCCGGAATGAGCGTGATCGCCGAAGTCGACACCGGCACCCGCCGCGCGAGCCACTGGTTCGGCGCGCAAGCGAGCGACGACACCCAGGCGCCCTAAAAGACCGAGATAGGACCGGATCCCGCGCCATGGCGCAGATGTACGAATATTTCAACGCGCACACGGGCCGCCGCTCGGCGCTGGTGATCGTCGTGACCCTTGCGATGATCATGCAGACGCTGGACGCGACCATCGCCAACGTGGCCCTGCCGCACATGCAAAGCAACATGAGCGCAGCGCAGGATCAGATCAGCTGGGTGCTGACCTCGTACATGATCGCCTCGGCGATCGGCATGTCGCTCACCGGATTTTTAGCGTCGCGCTTCGGCACCAAGAATCTTCTCATCTCCTCGATCGTCGGCTTCACGGCGGCCTCGATGCTGTGCGGCATCGCCCAAACCCTGCCTGAGATGATCATATTCCGCGTCGCCCAGGGGCTGTTCGGCGCGGGTCTTCTCCCGTTGTCGCAGTCGATCATGCTCGACGTGTTTCCGCGTGAGAAACAGGGGCCCGCCATGGCGATCTGGGGCATGGGCGTGATGCTTGGCCCGATCCTAGGGCCGACGCTGGGCGGCTATCTCACCGAATACTACAATTGGCGTTGGATCTTCTTCATCAACGCGCCGCTGGGCGTGATCAGCACTTTGAGCGTGATGGCGCTGTTGCCGGAAACGCCGCCGAATAAACAGACCTATTTCGACTTCCTCGGGTTCGGATTGTTGGCGATCGCGCTAACGTCGTTTCAGTTGATGCTGGACCGCGGCGAAACGCTGGACTGGTTCCAATCGTACGAAATCATCATCGAGGCGGGCATCGCGGCACTGGCTTTCTACGCCTTCATCGCTCATGTGCTGACCACCGATAAACCCTTCATCACGCTCAGCCTGTTCCGGGATCTCAACTACAGCGTCAGCATGGTCATCGGCGCCGCGTTCGGCGTCACGTTGTTCGCGACCATGACCTTAATGCCGCTGATGCTGCAGAACCTGATGCACTACTCCGTCATCGACACCGGATTCGTTCTGATGCCGCGCGGGATCGGGACCATGTTCGCGATGGCGCTGGTCGGGCGCATCGTCACCAAACTCGACGCCCGCCTGATCATGTTCTTCGGCCTGACCCTGACCGCTGCGGCGCTGTGGCACATGTCGACATGGACGATGGATGTGTCCAGTTTCGAGATGATCGCAACCGGCGTCTTGCAGGGCGTGGGCATCGGCTTTCTGTTCCCGCCGTTGTCGATGATCGCCTACATGACGCTTGCACCGCATTTGCGAACGGAAGCCGCCGCGTTCTTCAGCTTAACGCGCAACATGGGCTCGAGCGTCGGCATCTCCGTCATGATCGCGCTGGTGGCACAGAACACACAGATCAATCACGCGAACCTCGCCGAATACATCACGCCGTTCAGCCGCGCGTTGCAATCCCTGGTCCCCGAAGCAGGCTGGTCCATCGGCGCGGCGTCGGGCATCGCGCATCTCAACGGCGAATTGACACGCCAAGCGATGATGATCTCTTACCTGAACGACTATCGCCTGATGGCCTACGCGATCGTGCTGGTGATGCCGCTGATCTTCTTCTTACGCGTGCCCAAGTATGCCGGAGCAGCGCCGAGCCAACCGGCGATCGCCGCGGCCGAGCACTAAGCCGCTCAGCGGCTGGTGCGAATCCCGACGTAAACACCGCGGTGGTGTTTGATATTCTCGGGGTCCATCAGCGTGTCGTGGATGTCGCCGACGATATCGTACTGTTCGATGACGAGATCGAATCCGGCGTCCTGAAGCAACTGCAAAAGCGCTTCCTTCGTGGGCCAGAAGCTGCGCTGATTGGTCCAGGACGCCCACTTCATCTGTTCAAGCTGATCGACCGTGCCGCCGTTATGTTCGTGATACCAACGGCCGGGTACGCCCTCGTGCTTTTCCAAGGGGCCCATGACGTCCTTGAAGGCGGTCATGGGATACCAGTCATGCGGCGCGAAGTGGGTGTTGATGATGACCGCGTCCCGCGCCTGCTTGCCCATGAGATGAATGAACTCGCCAGGGCGGTCGAGATGATAGAGCAGTCCACAACAAAAAATGACGTCGAAGGGTCCGTACTTGGCGATGTTCCAGCAATCGTCCTTGGCGAAATTCAAGTTCGTCAAGCCGGCGCGGCGTTTCACCTCGAGACAGTTGTCATAATTCGACTGGCGCACTTCCAACCCGAAAGCGTCCATACCCATGCGCGCGAATTCGAGGGCGTACCCGCCCTCCAGGCAGCCGAGGTCGGCGATTCGCTTGCCGGCGAAGTCGCCGCGGTAAATGAGGTTGAGGAGGCGCTTCGCGCCCCGGCACCACGCGGTGTCGGCAACGAGGCCGCCAACGTATCCCGGCAAGGTTTCGCTGCCGTCGGCAAAACGGATATTGTGGGCGGTGAAGGTATTGGCGGTCATCGCGGCTCCTCGGGTAACAGTTTCTTAGCCGCAACAGGTGTGAGAACGGAAGCGTATTTCACCAGAATAGCCATTTGCGAAACCTTGCGGGTTGGCTAGGTTCGGGCGTGGGGAATGCGGGCCATCATGTCTGAAACATCGAAAATCGAGATTGCGTCCATCGGCATCATGGCTATCGGCCTGTATGCCGTGCTTCAGATCGGCCTGCTCGCGGCCCTGCTCCCGGGCCTTTTGATTTTTCACGTCGTGAACCTGATTTCGCCGATGTTCTTCCGCATGGGCCTGAACCATGATGCCGGCCGTACCGTCGCCCTGGCGGTCCCGCTGCTGATCGTCAGCATCGCGGTGGGACTTGGCATTCTCGAAATCATCGATCTCGTCACGGGCCCCGATAGCTTCGTTGAACTCATGCACCGCATGGCCGAGATCGTGGGAACCTCGCGCGAGTATCTGCCGACCTGGGCGCAGCAGTACTTGCCCTCCAACGTCGGTGATATCGAAGCCGCCGGTGCGAAATGGCTGCGGGAGAACGCCGGCCAGCTCGGCCAGTTCAGCCAAAACGCCGGCCGGATTGCGTTCCATATCGTGATTGGGATGATCATCGGCGGTCTGGTCGCTTTCTACAGCGGCACGCACAACCCGTCGCTGGGCCCCCTTGCGCGTGCGTTGGAGGACCGGGCGGAATTCCTGAGCAACGCGTTCCGCAATATCGTCTTCTCGCAGATTCGGATTTCGGCCCTGAACACCTTCCTGACGGCGATCTACCTCGCCGTCGTCCTGCCACTGGTGGGCGTTCAGCTTCCCCTGCTGAAAACCATGATCGCGGTGACGTTCATCGCCGGCCTTCTGCCGGTCTTGGGGAACCTGATCTCCAACACGGTAATCGTTATCGTCAGCCTGAGCGTCGGCCCACTGGTCGCCGCCAGTTCGCTTGCGTTCCTGGTGGTGATTCACAAGCTCGAGTATTTCGTAAATGCCCGCATCATCGGGACACGCATCAAGGCGCGCGCGTGGGAACTTCTGGCCGCGATGCTCGTGATGGAAGCTTGGTTCGGGATCGCCGGCCTCATCGCCGCGCCGATCTACTATGCCTACCTCAAGGACGAGTTGAAGGCCCGCGCGCTGATCTAGGGCGTGTTGAAGTCATGTCGAATCGCCAACACGCCCTCGATTCTTATTTGGTCGCGCGTTCTACGGCGAACCGGCTTCCACTTCGCCGGAACGCGCTCTAGCCGCGGCGCCGGGCACAAATGAAGACGGCGGCACCGTAAGGCGCCGCCGCTTCCTTATTCAAGTAGCGGGGAGGGCGTTAAGCCTTCGCGCCCCACGAATCGCAATGGCCATGGATGTTCGCCGGGCCGTTGAAGATCATGCAGCTGCCGCAGTTGCCCTGGATTTCATGGAGGAAGCCGCAACCGCCGCACACCTTGGTCGGATCCTTCGAGGTTTCCACATAGTTGAGCGACTCACGGATGCTCATCTGACCGCTGTCGAGCTTGGTCGGATCGGCGCAAATCGCATCGGCCGCAGACGCCGCACGCGCAGCGCCAAGAACCGCGAGGCCGGCCAGCGGCAGCGTCGCGCCGCGTGCCAGAAGCTTACGCCGGGTAAAATTGAATTCAGTCATAGGATCCGTTCCTCCCATTGAGAAAATTGAGTACCCGCCACGGCACAGGATCAATGTCGGCAACAATTGTGCTGCAATTGCGTCCAAACTTGAGCGCTGCCGCCACAAATCGCAACGATTCGGAGCGAGGCCCACATCCCCGCATAAGCCCGAATTCCTTCACGATACTAACGACTTAAGGAGCGTGTAACAACGCTGTTTTTGGCGCAAAGGCAAGAGGGGCTCACACAGATGTGTAGGGCCTTACGCTTTCACGATATTCGCGCGGTCGGCGACGCCGCGCAGTGCATTCCGCGTATCGACGACAAGCTTGGCGGACTGCGCCACCGCCGCGTAATCGACCGCATCATGATCCGTCACGATCACCACCGCGTCATAGCCGGAGATGGCTTCAGACGTGAGCGCGACGGACGCCCGGCCCGCGATGGGCCCGTAGTGTCGCGTCGGCGGGATATTCGGCACGAAGGGATCGTGATAGTCCACGCGCGCGCCGCGCTCCTCCAGAAGCTCGATGAGACGTAACGCCGGGCTTTCGCGTGTGTCGTCGACGTTTTTTTTGTAGGCAAGGCCCAGCAAAAGCAAACGCGCGCCCTTGATGCCGCGCGAGAAACGCACATCAAGCGCCTTGGCGAGGCGCTCGATGACGAGGTGCGGCATCGCGGTATTGATCTCGCCCGCAAGCTCGATAAAGCGCGTGGTCACGTCGAACTCGCGGGCCTTCCACGAAAGATAGAAAGGATCGATCGGGATACAGTGTCCGCCGAGGCCGGGGCCCGGATAGAAGGGCATGAAACCGAAGGGCTTGGTCTTCGCGGCTTCGATCACATCCCAAACGTCGATGCCCATGGCGTCGAAGACGACCTTGAGCTCGTTCACCAACGCAATGTTGACGGCGCGGAAGATATTCTCGGTCAGCTTCACGGCTTCGGCCGTGGCGGTCCCGGCGACGGGAACGATCTTCGGAACGATGGAACCGTAAAGCGCGGTGGCCAGCGCGAGCGCCTCGCCGCCGTCGGCGCCGACAACTTTGGCCGTATTGGCGACGCTGAAGTTCGGGTTACCGGGGTCTTCACGCTCCGGCGAAAACGCCAGGAAGAAGTCTTCCCTGCTTTTAAGTCCATTTTTCTCGAGAATCGGGCGCACCAGCTCATCCGTCGTGCCCGGATACGTGGTCGATTCCAGCACGACCAGTTGGCCCACCCGCAAATGCCCGGCGATGCTCTCCGTCGTTTTGACCACATAGCTCATATCCGGCTCCCGCTGCCGGGTGAGCGGCGTGGGCACACAAATCAAGATAGCGTCGGCCTCCGCAAGGCGCGCGAAATCGGCCGATGGAAGAAGCGTTTTCGCGTTCACCAGGGCGGCAACGGCCGCATCCGGGATGCGATCGATATAGGAGCGGCCGGCTTTGAGCTTCTCGATCTTCGCGGCATCGATGTCGAGCGCGAGGGTTCGGAAGCCTTTCTCAGCGAAGGCGCGCGCCAGCGGCAGGCCCACGTAGCCAAGGCCAATCACGGCCACCACGGCCGACCGGTCGTCAATGCGCGGAAGGGTCAAAGTCATGAGGCAAGCCGATAGCACGGCAAGAATATCTCTAAAAGGGCGGCTTCACCCGGCCCAGAAAAGCGATCCCGGCGATGAGCAGGTAAAGCACCACCATATAGAACAGGGTATGATTGATCGCTCGCGCGACGTCCTCCTCGCGCTCCGGCGCCGGACCTTCCTCGCCGATTTCGGCGAAGGGCGCGAAAAAGGGGCGGAAGCTGACGTTGATCGCGATCACCGTCCAGAAGGCGAGCCCGAACATCGCGAGCTTGGCGGCGAACCACGGCTCGTCGATGGGCGAACCGGTGGCCAGAGAATTGAGGCCGTAGACCACGAAGCCGGCGCCCGCGAGGGCCTGGAATGCGATTTCGACATATCCCAGCAGCGCGCTCATCGGTGTGGTTTCGCGGCGCACGGTCCCGATGATCAGCAAAAGCCAGACCACGGCCGCGCACCAGAACAGAACGCGCAAATCCGGCGAGAGGGGATAAACGTTGATAGCGCCCGTCAGCTCGATCCCGACGGGCAGGATCAGCGCGAAACAGATGCGGGGGATGATGTTGATCTTGCGGGCAAGCTCCACGAAACGCCCGCGCGCCTCGTAAGCGAGCTTCGCGTTCCTAACCGCGGCGGTGCAGACGAAGACGCCGATTTCGGCGCACAGCCACACGACGAACAGCGCGATATGGATATAGTCCCATAAGGCCGGGTTATTCGCCATTGACCGCCGTCTCCCTCTCGAGCGACCCGGCTTGCTCTTGCGTGCCGGTTCCGAGCCCAAAAAGAATAACGAACAGAAGGGTTAAAATCACCTGAAGGTCGAGCAACGCACCGCGCACGCTATGAACGGTCACGGCGAATTCGACGGTATTGGCGAAACTGTCACCGCTCAGGCCGCCGATGAGCCGGCCAAAGGCGATGTTCTCGGCGACATCGCAGACGAGCGTGTACAACGGCACGAAAATGATGCCGCCGCGCTCAAGGAACGCCGAGATGCGGTTCGGCCGGCGGAAAAGCCATGACCAAAGCAACATCAGCGTACCGGCGCTGACGAACGCCAGAAGCAGATCGACCATGAAGAACGGGAGGTACGCAGGCCCCGCCGTCCGCTCAT
Organism: Pseudomonadota bacterium; assembly: GCA_020160875.1. Classification (GTDB taxonomy): domain Bacteria; phylum Pseudomonadota; class Alphaproteobacteria; order Rhodospirillales; family Rhodospirillaceae; genus SHVO01. Next base: position 13,239 of record JAIUPE010000054.1, on the reverse strand, counting down.
AGGCGCCAAGCTGGATGGCGACCATGTAGCGCGTCAGCGGAAACTGAACGTCGAACGGTTTGAAGGTCGTGACGGCCTGGAAGTGCGGAATCAAAACCCAGTGCTGCACCGCAGCCACCAACAGCGCAAAGATCGCGGCTGCCGCCACGGCGCGGCCGCTTGCGCGTGACTTCAGAAATTCGGTGAAGGTGGCCATTTATGAAGGGTGATACGCCGCAGACAGAAGCCTAGTTGTGCCACGGCCCGCCGCCCCGCGTACAGCAGGTAAACCCTGCCCGTCAGATACCCTGATCATCCCCCGAGGACCGGAAAACTGACGCGCAGCCCTTCAAGGATATTGCCGACCGCGAGTGCGGCCAGAATGATGCCGAGAACGCGGGTCATAACATTGATGCCCGTCACACCCAGCATCCGCATGATCGGACTGGCGACCAGAAACATGACCCCGGTGATCAGGAGAACGGCGAGCATAACGGCGGCGACGACGCTGCGCCCCGCGAGCGAGGCGGCGTTCTGAGATTGCAACAAGATGACCGATGTAATCGCTCCCGGACCTGCGATCAACGGCACCGCCAAGGGAAAAACCGCGACATCCGGTCTATGATGCGCCTCCTCCTCCTCTTTGGGAGTCGTGGCGCGTATGCCGCTTTCCTTGACCAGCACCATGTCCACGGCGAGCAACAAAAGAAGGACGCCGCCGGCGATGCGGAACGCCGCGACCGATACACCGAGATAGTGAAGCAGCGGTTGCCCGATCACTGTGAACACCAGAAGGATCGCCGCCGCGATCATGATGCTTTTCAGCGCGGTGGCGCGGCGCCCGGCCGGATCGAGGTGCGCGGTGTGGCTCATAAAAAAGGGCACGACGCCGATGGGGTCGATAATAACGATAAAGTTGACGAAGGCTGTGAGCGCGAGGTCAATCATAGCGGGAGTTTAGCAGGCTCTCCGCGCCCCGGTCTTGCCCCAACCTTGCCCTACGGAAGTCAAAACCGGCCTGTAGGTTAAAAGCATGAAACGCTCTTTATTCATTATCGCCGTCCTGGCGGCCCTGCTGCTGACTTACAGCGGCGCCAAGGCCCTCATGGTCCAAGTCGGCGCCGCGGAAGGCTTGAAATCCAGCGTCATCACCTTTGTCCTGACGCTCGGCTTCGCATTGCTGGGTCCGGCGCTTCTGGCTGCAGCGATTTTCTTTCATCGCCGCAGCGATTCGCGCGCGGCGGCGCCTCAGCATGTGCCGGCAACGCCGAAGCCCGTTTACCGGCCTTACCTTCACGGTCACTGACACGCAACGTCCGCAACCAACAGCAAGCAGATCGCGCGCGTTGGTTGTGCGAATTCATGTGCTGAAGCCGCGCCATAATCGCGCCATTCATCCGCCTTATTCGGTTGGTGATATCGGTTCCAGCGAACATGAACGAACGATCGGATCCCTCACCCCACACCCCCGCTGATCCGGTCGCTGAGAGCCTCACCCGACGAAGCACGGGTGAGGCTCTCGCCTTTTCAGACGCGAGCTTTCTTGATCGCCGCATGCGGAGGGCGCACACTGAGCCGATCTCGCCAACAACAGCTCAAGACCATGGGGGTGGTCGTGAAGCGTCAAATGCTCACCGCGTTCCGCGCCTTTGCGTTCGCCATCGGATGCTTCATCCTGATGGCGCTGGGCGGCATCAAGGTACGGTCCGCGGGCGACGTGGCGTTGTTCGTGCTGGGCCTCGCGGCCTTCTGGGTGCTGATTGAGAAAGTGTTTTTGAATTTGAAGACCAAACAGGCGCCGCGAAAACTATAGAGTCTCCCCCACATCTGCCCGCGTTTTTAATCATGATCAAAAGAGCACTCGGTTTCGCCGCTCTCCTCGCGCTCGTTTACGGCGCAGTATGGCTGGGCGCGGCGTTCTGGCTTCGCGCGCGTGTGGACGCCTTCGTGGCGGATCTCGCCGGCAAAGGTTATGCGATTGAACATAGCGAACCACTGTTCGTCGGATTTCCCGCGGCCGTCGGCCTGAAGCTTGCGGACCTCAGCGTCATGGCGCCGTCCGCGCAGGGTGGTTGGCATTGGCAGGGGACGCCGGTTGTCGTGAGGCTGCATATCGGCGCTCCGAACACGCCGGTCATCGACCTCGGCGGCGTTCAGCGAATCACGGGCCTCCTATCCGCGCCGCACGAGGGATTGAGCTTCAACGTCGATGAAGGATTTGCGACCCTGACATTCGGGCAAGGTCAGGCATTGGAAAACATTGTCGTCAAGATGACCGGCGCGACGGTGGCCGGTGCGGCTTCGTCCGAAACGCTTCTTACCGTCAGGGACAGCGTGCTGGACGTATCGGTGGCGAGAGGTCATATCGCGTGGCGGATGAACGATATCGATGTGCCGCAAACGATTCCGCCCCTGGGACAAACGATCCACAGCGTACAAATCGCGGCCGATGTCGTCGGTCCGGCCCCCGCCGGGCCCCTGCGCGAAGCGTTGACGACCTGGCGGGATGCAGGCGGCGCGATTGAAGTGCGCGCCTTCGCCCTCGATTGGCCGCCAGCAAGCGCGGCAGGGACCGCGACACTCGCGCTCGATGAGGCATTGCAGCCCATGGGTGCCGCGACGATCAAGTTTCAGGGCTTTTTCGATATCGTCGCCGCGCTTCAAGCCAAAGGTTATGTGCACGACCGCGAGGTCAGCATGGCCAAGATCGTCCTCGGCATGCTGGCGCGGCCGTCGGCCAGCGGCGAGCCCGAACTGTCGCTGCCGATTACCGTGCAGAACCGTAAGCTATCGGCGGGGCCTGTCGCGCTGATGGACATGCCCGAAGTGCGCTGGGACCGCGACGCGAAAGCCCCTTAAGCGAGAGTCAGCTCTTCGTACTTCTGGATCACCGCGCCTTCGGCGAGGCTCCCGGCATACCAATCCCTCATGGCGGGATGATTCAAGATCGTCTCGCAATAAGCGCGGCTGATGGGATCAAGGGTCGGGATGACGCCGTAGGTTTTGAAGCGCGTGACCACCGGCGCATACATGGCGTCGGCGTTCGAGAAAGCGCCGAACAGGAACGGACCGGTTTCGCCGCCGAAGCGGCCGCGGCATTCCTTCCAAAGCTCGTCGATCCGCGCGATGTCGGCATTGACGCCCTCGGGGCGGCTTTTGTTCGGCACCGACCGACGGATGTTCATGGTCATATGGTTGCGCAGGTTCGAGAAACCGGCGTGCATCTCCGCCGAAACCGCGCGCGCCTGCGCGCGCGCCGGCGGATCTTTCGGCCACCAGGCTTTGTCCGGAAACGTATCGGCGAGGTAATCGAGGATCGCGAGGGATTCCCACACCGTGATGGAACCGTGAATGAGCACCGGCACCTTCGCTGCGGCAGAGTATTTCCTGATCTGCGCCGTCGTATCGGGCTGCTGCAGACCCACGACCGTCTCGCGGAACGCGAGGCCTTGCGCCTTCATCGCGATCCACGGGCGCAAAGACCAGGACGAATAGGCCTTATTACCAATGACGAGATGAAGGTCCGGCATGGCGTTTCCTTTTGCTAGGCCTGCTTGGCGTCGATGATGCTGCGGCGGATCGCGCGCGTGCGCGCGAAATGACCCTCGAGCGTCGCGCCGTCGCCCTTTCTGATGGCGCGTTGCATGGCGGTCAGATCCTCGGTGAAACGCTGCAGGATTTCGAGCACGGCTTCGCGATTATTGAGAAACACGTCACGCCACATGATGGGATCCGACGCGGCGATACGCGTGAAATCGCGGAAGCCCGAGGCGGAGTATTTGATCACTTCTTGTTTGAGGTCGCCCGACAAATCCGTCGCCGTGCCCACGATGGTGTAGGCGATCAGGTGCGGCAGATGCGAGGTGATGGCGAGCACCATGTCGTGGTGATCCGGATCCATCGTATCGACCTTGGCGCCCATCTTGCGCCAGAGTTCGGCGACTTTCGCGACCGCTTTTGCCGACGCGCGCTTGGGCGGCGTGATGATCGACCAGCGGTTCTCGAAGAGTTCGGCGAAACCGGCTTCAGGCCCGGAGTGCTCCGTGCCCGCGATAGGATGCGCCGGAACGAAGTGCACATCCTTCGGGAGATGCGGCGCAACCGCGTCGATGACCATACGCTTGACCGAACCGACGTCCGTGACAATAGCACCCTTCTTGAGATGCGGCGCGATGACACGCGCAATCTCGCCATTGGTGCCGACGGGTGTCGCAAGTACGATGAGATCGGCGCCGGCCACGGCCTTGGCGTAGTTGCTCGTGGCCTCGTCGGCAACACCGAGCTTCACCGCGGCCTTCACATGCTTGGGGTTCTTGTCACAGGCCACATACGTGCCCGCGAGGCCGGCGCGGCGCATGGCGCGCGCGACGGAGGAGCCGATCAAGCCGATCCCGATAAAACACGCTCGGTCGAACAACGGTTTCGGTTTACGCGCTTTGGCCATTACTGACGTTCCATGAAGGCGGTCAGGAGATCGAGGAAGATGGTCATTTCTTCTTCATCGCCGATCGTCACGCGTAGGTGGTTTGGAAGGCCATAACCGTCGACTCGCCGGACGATCACGCCGTTTTCCTGCAGGAAAGCGTCGCACTCCGCCGCGGTTTTGCCGGGAACCTTCGGAAATTCAGGCAACAGGAAGTTGCCGTGGGAGTCGCCAACCTTGAGGCCCAGGCCCCGCAGACGCTGCAGGCCGATCCCAAGCCACTTTTTCGTGTGCGTCTTGGTCCGCGCGACGTGATCCTGATCCGCGAGCGCCGCGAGACCGGCGAACTGGGCAGGCCGCGAGACATTGAAAGGCGAGCGGATGCGCTCCATCACACCGACGATATTCTTCGCACCGAACCCCCACCCCAGGCGCACCGACGCAAGGCCGTAGATCTTGGAGAAGGTGCGCAGGGCGATGGTATTCTCGGTTTCCGAGGCCAGCGCGAAACCGGATTCGTAATCCGGCGCGTCCACGAATTCTGCGTAGGCGTCATCACAGACGAGAAGGATGTCTTCGCGCAACCCCGCGCGCAGGCGGCGGACTTCCGGACCGGGGATATATGTGCCGGTGGGATTGTTGGGATTTGCGACAAAAACGATACGCGTCTTCGGCGTGACGCGTTCGAGGATGGCATCGACGTCGGTCGTGAGATTCTTCTCCGGTGCGATGACCGGTTTCGCGCCCACGCCTTTCGCATAGATGTTGTACATCGCGAAACCGTGCGCGGTGTGGACGATCTCGTCGCCCACACCGGCGAAACCGCGCATGACGAGGCCAAGCAGCTCGTCGGATCCTGCGCCGCAGATGATGCGCGCCGGATCAAGGTTGTGCGCTTTGCCGAGCGCGTCGCGGATCTCGCCGGAATCGCCGGCCGGATAGCGGTGGGATTCGGCTAGGGACGCCGCAAGCGCCGCCACCGCTTTCGGGCTGGGGCCGAGCGCGGCTTCGTTCGAAGACAGCTTGACCACGCGCCGCCCGCCTCCGGCCTGGGACTTGCCCGGTTCGTAGATCGCGATATCCATGATCCCGGGTCGTGGTTGCGGCAACGCCATGGACGCCTCTCATGTGGGCCGAAAGGGCTGTGCGGCAGCCCGTTACACTGGCTCACCCTATAGTGGTCCACCCTGCCAAAATCAAAGAAAACGTTGACATATGGGCGGCTTGGCGGTGAGTTGCCGCGCATGAACCTGGACAAAACCCAGCAAAGCCAGCCGGAGGGCGGACCCGCCTACGGGAAGAGCCTGACGCTGGCCGAGCCCCTGACCTTGCAGTCGGGGGTTACGCTGTCCCCGGTGACGCTGGCTTATGAGACTTACGGCACATTGAACGCCGACCGGTCCAACTGCGTGCTGGTATGTCACGCGCTGACCGGGGACCACTTTGTCGCCAGCGCGCATCCCATCACGAAGAACCCCGGATGGTGGATCGATTTGGTTGGCCCCGGCAAAGTCATCGACACCGACAAATTCTTTGTCGTGTGCTCGAACGTGCTCGGCGGCTGCATGGGCTCGACGGGCCCGAAAGAGATCAACCCAGCGACCGGTAAGCCCTGGGGCCTCACGTTCCCGGTCATCACCATCCGCGACATGGTGCAGGCGCAGGCACGCCTTCTCGATCACCTGGGCATCGCAAGCGTTTTCTGCGTGCTGGGCGGCTCGATGGGCGCGATGCAGGCGCTCGAATGGGCTGTCCGCTTCCCGCACCGGGTCTTCTCCGCGATCCCCATTGCCGGCTCTTACCGGCATTCGGCGCAAAACATTGCGTTTCACGAGGTCGGGCGCCAAGCGATCATGGCCGACCCGGATTGGTCGCACGGCAATTATCTCGCTGAAGGCAAGAAGCCGAAACGCGGCCTCGCCGTCGCGCGCATGGCCGCGCACATCACGTATCTCTCGGAAGTCGCGCTACACAACAAGTTCGGCCGCCGTTTGCAGAACCGCGACGCGCTGACTTACGGCTTCGAGGCGGATTTCCAGGTGGAAAGCTATCTCCGCCATCAAGGATCCACCTTCGTCGAGCGTTTCGACGCGAACTCCTACCTCTACATCACGCGCGCGCTCGATTACTTCGATCTGCAGGCCGAGGGCGGCGGCGTGCTTGCCGAAGCGTTCCGCGGCACGCCCGTGCGCTTTTGCGTGATTTCATTCTCCTCCGACTGGCTGTATCCGACGAGCGAAAGCAAAACCATCGTGCATGCCCTCAATGCCGTGGCCGCGAACGTGAGCTTCGTCGAAGTCGCCTCGCAGCAGGGTCACGACGCATTCCTCCTGGATGAACCGGAGTTCCACCAGACGATGGAAGGCTTCCTGGCGGGCGCAGCGGAAGCGCGCGGCATTGCATACCGGCCTGCAAATCGATGACCGCGCCGCAAAACATCCGCGTCGATCTGCAGCATGTGGCGGATCTGGTCGTGCCGAAAAGCCGCCTGCTCGACGTCGGCTGCGGTGACGGCGCGTTGCTGGCCTATCTCAAGATCTTCAAGCAGGTGGACGGCCGCGGCCTCGAGCTTTCGATGAGTAGGGTGCGTGCGGCCGTGAGCCAAGGCCTGCCGGTGATCCAGGGCAACCTCGAGACGGACCTCGCCGATTATCCCACGGGCGCGTTCGACTATGTGGTGCTGAGCCAGACCCTGCAGGCCACGCACAACCCGCGCCTGGTACTGGAGGAGCTTTTGCGCATCGGGACGCGCGCGATCGTGTCCTTCCCCAATTTCGGGTATTGGCGCGTGCGCCTCTCGCTGCTGTTCGGAGGCCGCATGCCGGTGACGGGCGTACTGGCAAACCCGTGGTTCGATACGCCGAACATTCATCTGTGCACGATTTCGGATTTCATCGCGCTTGCGCGCGCCATGGACATCAAGATCGAACAGAGCTTCGCGCTCGACAGTATGGGCCGCCGGCAAGGCTTCGAGGCCACCGAAAGCAAGGCCAACCTTCTCAGCGAGCAGGCCCTGTTCGTCCTTACGCGCGCCTGACATTGCCCGCGGCTTTGACCGCGACCTTCACCGGCATGCGCGCGCCGCTGACTGCGGGCGTAGCATTGAGCGGCGCATAAAGCTGCTTTTCCGCTTCGATCACCAGCGCGCCGCCGAAGGTTGGGAACCACTTCGCGCCAAGTTTTTCGAGGCTGTAGGCAAAACGGCCAAACATGCGCCAGCCCACCGGCGGCGCGAATAACGCCGTCGCGGTTTGCAACGGCACGAACATGTTCTCGCGCAAAAGTCGCGTGATCTGGCTCATGGAATAAGGCCGCCCCTGCGCAAAAGGCGAGGCTTCCGCGCGCGACCACAGACTGCGGCGGTTGGCGACAACGACGATGAGACGACCGCCGTCGGCCAGTACGCGCCAGCATTCGCGCATCATGGCACGCAGTTCAGGGCAACCTTCGACACAGTGGACCAGAACCAGCCGGTCGAAGGTGCGGTCGGGAAAGGGCAAGGCCTGCTCATCGGCGAGGGCGACGCGGTTGGCCGCGGGCTCCGGCCACGACATGACGCCCTGCCCGGCCGGCATGGCCGCGACGATGTGACTGACCTCGCCCTCGAACAGGTTCAGATAGGGCGTCGCAAAGCCTAGGCCGAGCAGGCGCTGGCCTGGACCAGAGGCGCTCAGCGCCGGCCACAGGGTGCGCAGCCGCTGCCCGATCAGCCGCCGGACCGCGCGCCCCATGGGGCTGGCGTAGAACTCCCGGAGGTCGATGATATCGATCCACATGGATGACATCATAACCCATTGTGAGATAATGATAAATATTGAAGGACGCGGCCAAATTGTGGATAACTGAGGCCCTCTCGCGCAGTCTGTTAAGGCGTGCGCGGATGGCGCGGATCAGGTACTTTCAGTTGGGCTGCTTTGCGAAGCGGCCTTGGGGTTTAAGCGGGTCCGGACATCGGGGCCGCGGAGGGGTTTCTACATGAGTTTTTGGCGCGCCATGGCGAGAGGGTTTTCCCTCATCGAGATGGCCATCGTACTTGTCGTGATCGGACTGATTTTGTCCGGCGGCCTGATGGCGATCACGCCGGTTCTGAAAAGCACCAAAACGACCGAGACGAATACGCGGCTCGATCTGATTGAGAAGGCGTTGGTTCTTTACACGATCCGAAACGGCTGTTTGCCCTGTCCCGCAAATGGCGATTTGGGCGCAGCGAGCGGATTGGCTCAAGGCACGACGGCATACTCATCGGGTTGTCAGACTTGTGCATCGCTCACCGCTGGGTCTGGCGTTGTGCCGTGGGGCGCATTGGGCCTTTCACCGAATGATGCAACGGATGGCTGGGGCAATCTGATTTCGTACGTGGTAACGGGCACGCTGACACAAACGACAACGAGCATGACCCGGAGCGGCAGCACCTACCCCTCAGGCACCTTGGATATAAACGACGCAGCGGTGACTGCCACTGCGATTACGACAGCGGCCGCCTACGTGCTGATTAGCCACGGCAACGATGGGCGCGGTGCGCGTACATTGTCGGGCACCACCGTTGCGGCGCCGGCCGCCACGAATGTTGTGCAGTACAACAATACACGCGGCTCCTGCGATTCTGGCGGCACACTGTGCTATCAGGGGGATCCTATCGGCATCGCGGGTACAGGTGAGTTTGACGACGTCGTGCGGTGGCGCACAGCCCCCCTCATTGTACAGCAATGTGGCGACAACTCCTGCGGCAATCCCGCATAACTTTTTCCGGGGGAGCAACCCAGTGAAGCGGTCGGATTCCATGGTGGCGGCGATTGCCGCGATGTTCGCGGCTTTGTCGTTCGTGCCGGCCGCGCAAGCCCAGGACAACGACCTTTCCCCGGAGATGCTTTGTTTCCGGTACTCACAAAACTTCGAGCGCAGCTTGCGCATTCCGCAAGGTCTGCTGACCGCGATCACGCTCGCGGAAACCGGCAGGCCCAACGCGGAAACCGGCCAGACGACGGCCTGGCCGTGGACCATCAACGTCAACGGCCAAGGTCAGTATTTCGATACCAAGGACGAAGCTGTCGCGGCGGCGCGTAAGCTCCTGGACGCGGGCCAGCGTTCGATCGACGTGGGCTGCGCGCAAGTAAATCTCCGCTACCATCCGACCGCGTTTCAAACCATTGAAGACGCCTTTGATCCCATGAACAATATGGGATACGCGGCCCGCTTTCTGCTTTCGCTTCACGATCTGCAGGGCTCTTGGTCGCAGGCGATCGAGCGTTACCATTCCTCTGACGACGGCCGTCGCGAACAGTACCGTGAAAAGGTAATGGGCCTTTGGAGTCGGGAAGCCCGCAACGTTGTGATGAACGCAGTCCTCGCCGAGGATACGGACACGCCTTACCACCGCGCTGTTCGTGATTTTGCCGCGGGACGCTATACAGAAGCCCTCGATAAATATCAGGCGATCGTTGATACCAAAGCGAACGATCGCATCGGCCTTTTGGGCGTGGCGATGAGCTACGATGAACTAGGCCGCGATGCCGAAGCGATGCAGGCCTACACCCGTTACCTGGGCTCAGAGCCTACCAATGAAACCATCCTGACCCGCGTGATCCAAAAAGCGAGCAGCAAGGCGCCGGACGTCGCCCGCGCCGATCTCGAGGCGGTGCGGGCGGCTGGCGTGACACAGCCAAGTTTGCTTTCCGCGCTCGCCGAGTTCGCCAATACGCTGGGTGACAGCGAAACCGCCTTGAAGTACGCCACCGACGCCGCGCAAAACGCGCCGAACGTCGCGGCCTACCAATTGAACGCCGGCGTGCTCGCCGATCGGCTTAATCATCCGGCTGCGGCCGTGCAGCACTACGAGCGTTTCCTGGCGCTGTTCATGCGCCAGCCGACATTCGTGGACACGCCGATCGACGGCATTCGCGAACGCGTCAAGTATCTGCGCGCACGGCTCTAAGACCGGCCGCATCATTTCGAACGGGGGATCACATGGAAATCACCGAACTTCTTTCCTTTGCGCAAAAAAACAAGTCCTCCGACCTGCACCTGGTGGGCGGCAAGGAACCCATGGTGCGCATCGATGGCGGTTTGCGCCCTATTAAAACCGGCGATCTCGCGGCCGATACCGTGAAGAACATGTTGTATTCGGTGATGACCGAAGAACAGCGCGCCCTTTACGAAGCCGAGAAGGAAATCGACTTTGCCATCGCCTTCGGCGCCGACTCCCGTTTTCGTGTGAATGCCTATACGACCACGACTGGCCCGGCTGCGGCTTTCCGCGAAATCCCGACCAAGATCCCTTCTCTCGAACAGCTGAACGCGCCCGATATCTTCAAGCAATTCTGCGAATTCGAACGCGGCCTCGTGCTGGTCACCGGTCCGACCGGCTCGGGCAAGTCGACCACACTGTCGGCGATGATCAATCACATGAACGAAAACAGCGATATGCACATCCTCACGGTCGAGGACCCCGTCGAATTCGTTCATCCGAAGAAGCGCGCGCTGATCAATCACCGCGAGGTGGGGCGTCACACGCAGTCCTTCTCCCGCGCCCTCAAGAGTGCGCTGCGCGAAGATCCGGACGTGATCCTGGTTGGGGAAATGCGCGACCATGAAACGATCTCGCTGGCGCTCACCGCTGCCGAAACCGGCCATTTGGTGATGGGGACGCTGCATACCAGCTCCGCCGCCAAGACCGTGGACCGCATCATCGACGTGTTCCCGGCCGGCGAAAAGGAAATGGTGCGCGCGATGATCGCGGGCTCCCTGCAAGCGGTCATCAGCCAGGTGCTCCTCAAGCGTAAGGGCGGTGGCCGTGCGGCGGCACACGAAATCATGGTCGGCACCTCGGCCGTACGCAACTTGATCCGCGAGAACAAGGTTCCGCAAATCTATTCGATGATCCAGGTCGGACAGCGTTACGGCATGCAGACCATGGAAGATTCCATGCGCAAGCTCGTCGAGCAGGGTGTCGTGGACGCCAGTGAAGTCGCCGCCATGACGGCAAAGCTTGGTGATGGCGGCGGCGAAAGCCCGAAGCCAGGAGCGTCGGCGGCACCGGCCGCAGCGGCGCAGCCCGCACCCCAGGCGGCGGCCGCGCCGGCCGGCAAGTCCCGCTCGATCTTCTAAATATCAATCCAGGCGCGCGGATAGCCCCGCGCGCCATTCAGGAGCATCTCCATGGCAATGGACGCCGAGTTTGAAGGCTGGCTGAAGGAATTGGCGGGTCCAGGCGGATCCGACCTTTACGTAACCGTGAATGCTCCGCCCGCCTGGCGCGGCGACACCGGGTTCAAGAACTTGCGCGAGAAGCCGCTCACGACCGACGAGATCACGCGCGTCATCAAGTCGTTCATGGGCGAGAAGCAGTACAAGGAATTCGACACGACGGGCGAATTCAACATGGCCACGGTGATGGAGGGTGTCGGGCGTTTCCGCCTCAACCTATTCAAGCAACGCGGTATGCCCGGTCTCGTCGCACGCATCATCCGCTCGAAGATCCCGACCCTCGCCGACCTCAAGCTGCCGGCCCTGCTCGGCGACATGGTGATGGAAAAGCGCGGCTTGATCTTCATGGTGGGTGGCACCGGCTCGGGTAAATCGACCTCGTTGGCCGCTATGATCGGTCATCGCAATGAGACCGCTCCGGGCCATATCATCACCATCGAAGATCCGGTCGAATTCGTGCATGACCATAAAAAATGCATCGTCACCCAGCGTGAAGTTGGCGTGGATACGGACTCCTTCGACGCCGCGCTCAAGAATACGCTGCGCCAGCATCCGGATATGATCCTGATCGGTGAAATCCGCGATATGAAGACGATGGAGCATGCGCTCAACATCGCCGAGACCGGCCACCTCGCCATGGCGACCTTGCACGCCAATAACGCGAACCAGGCCATCGAACGCGTGGTGAACCTGTTCCCGAACGAGATGCATCACCAGATTCTGCTCAACCTTTCGCTCAATCTTCGGGGGATTATCTCGCAGCGCCTGGTGCCGAAGGTCGGCGGCGGCCGCACCGCGGCGCTCGAGATCATGCTCAATCAGGGCTATGTGAAAGAGCTAATCGCCAAGGGCGAAGTGAAGGACATCAAGAAGATCATGGAGGAAAGCGTCCATCTCGGCATGCAGACCTTCGATCAGGCGCTCTTGAATCTCTTCAAGTCCGGTCAGGTCACCGAGGAGACGGCTATCGCCGAAGCCGACAACGCCGGTGACCTGAAGATGAAGATCAAGCAGGAACAGATCGCGAGCGGCGGCAAGAGCGGCCTCAAGGATCTCGATACGTCCGCGCTGAAGCTGGGTTAAGCCGCTTCCGTACGCTCGAGCGCGAGCAGGAATGCCCGCTCGAGCGACGGCGCCGCATATTGCGCGACGAAATCCTTCGGCGAGCCGACGAAAATGATACGGCCGCCGTGCAGAATACCGATGCGATCGCAAATCTCCTCAATATCCGCGAGGATATGCGAGCTGAAGAAAATGGACCGCCCCGCGTGCTTGGCTTCCAGCAACTGATCCTTTAGGAGCACACGCGCGCGCGGGTCCAGCCCGCTCATAGGCTCATCCAGGATCATGAGGGGCGCATTGACGAGGAGCGACCCCACCAGTCCCAATTTCTGCCCCATGCCCTTGGAATAGGTGCGCACGATCCGATCGAGCGCTTCCGGGTCAAGGTCAAGCGCCGCGGCGACCGTGCGGGCGCGGGCGCGATCCAGAGTTTGATTGAAATAGGCGAGCAAAATCGAAAGATGCTCGTACCCCTTCAGCTGCGACGAAGGCTGGAATTTCTCGGGCAGATAGATGAGGTGGCGGCGCGAACGCGCGCTTGTATTCTCTTCGCCGAAAAACGATACGGCGCC
>JAIUPE010000053.1 GCA_020160875.1 Pseudomonadota bacterium | reverse complement strand
CAACAAGGAATATTATCCCAATATTATACTTGACGTACCCAAATGTCAGAGGGTAGGTTTGGCATCGTGGAAACGGGGCTGAGTGAGAACGGACATTGGTCTGGCTCCTTGATGCCAAACCTACCCTCTGACATTTGGGTACGTCAAGTATAATATTGGGATAATATTCCTTGTTGCGTCGCCCGGGCCCGGCTATCCTCTGCGCCTGCTCTTTGACCCCGTCCATCCGACCAGCAGCCTTGCCCCATCGCCCGCCCCGGCGAATTTGTCCAAAACCGACACGCGAACTGCTTATGAACCGGAAAAACCCGCCCTGCCGGCCCTCGCCCGAGGTTGACGCCCGCGCCGCCCCCCCCTAGAAGCGCCCCCTCACGAGGTAAGCCATGAAGATCCGTAATTCCCTGAAGACCGCCAAGACCCGCGACAAGAACTGCCAGATCGTGCGCCGCAAAGGCCGCATCTACCTCATCAATAAGAAGAACCCGCGTTTCAAAGCGCGCCAGGGCTAGGCGCGAAAGCGAGGGTCTTCCGAGCGGGAGGAATACTGGGCCGCTACGCTGGTAGCGGCCCTGATTTTTTTGAGAAGGCGGTATATCCGCCGCACGGACTCGCGACAGGGGCTGCCGTATCGGCGGCCCGTTTTATTTCCATCATACGCGTTGCGTGGTTCGCAAAGTCACACTGCGCGGGCGTGCCGCGCTGTGCTCGGTGCGTGATACGAATCGAAGCAGGCCGCGACGACACGCACCCAGGGTTTACCCTCGTCCGTCATCACAAGGTCGTTTCGGTTTTCCCACCGGCAAAGCCCATCCTCGACGAGCGGGGCAAGCGCGGGAGCAGCCTGCACAGCGATGTCCGGACTGATTGTGCAGCGGGCATTGCACATCAGGTTCATGATGATTTCCCGGCGCCGGGCATCCTCCGCGGTGAGGTGGCGACCGCGCACGGTCGCGAGGCGGCCGCTCGCGATGGTATCAATATAACTCTCTATGCCGGGGTCGTTTTGCGCATAGCTCATCGGAAGCGCGCTGATCGCCGAGGCGCCAAAGCCCAAGAGTGTTGGGCTTGTGTCGGTGGTGTAGCCCTGGAAATTTCGATTGAGAGTTCCGTTCGCCGCCGCACGCGCCATCTTGTCGTCTGGGGCGGCAAAGTGATCGATGCCGATTTGCACGAAACCATGCTCCGTCAGCGTCTTTTGCGCGGCCGAAAAGAGCGCGAGACGCTGCGCCGCATCCGGAAGCGGCAAGCGCTCAACCAATTTCTGATGTTTTTTCATCCACGGCACATGAGCGTAACCGAACAGTGCGATGCGCTGAGGGGTCAAGCTGATGGCCAATTCGATGGTGCGTGCGACGGTTTCCGGTGTCTGTAGCGGCAGTCCGTAGATCAGATCGATATTCAGGTCGCGCAGACCGGCGCGCCGCAACGCCATAACGCCGCGTTCGACTACCGAAAACGGTTGGATACGATTGATCGCTTCTTGAACCGGCGCATCAAAGTCCTGCACGCCGATACTCACGCGATTGACTCCTAAGGCGGCAAGCTCATCGGCGATTTCGCCGTCGAGGGTGCGTGGGTCTGCTTCAACGGAAAAATCCGTGTCTGGCGCAAGATCGAATTGCGCGCGAAGAGCCTGCGTCACCGCCTCCCGCCCCGCACGCGGGCCCCATGTGGGCGTGCCGCCGCCAAAATGAATGCTATCGACCTTCTTCCGCCCGGGAATAAGGGCCGCCACCATTTCAATCTCGCGCCGCACCGCCGTCGCATAGGGCATCATTGCGCCGGAGTCGTTCGCCACCTTCATATTGCAGCCGCAGTACCAGCACAGCGAACGGCAAAACGGAAAGTGTATGTACAGCGATAACGGCGCCTGCGTCTCGATCCCGGCCAACGCCGTGGCGAAAGCCTCAGATCCGAAATCGAACGTGAAATGCGGCGCCGCCGGATAGCTTGTGTATCGCGGCACGGGTAGATCGTATTTCTTCAGCCAGGCGCTGGTGTTCTCCATGGGAACCGCGAAGTCCTCTGATCATGTGGCGTCGGTCCCATTTTTTCCCAGCGGCCTCGTTCCGGCCTTGACCAGAGTCAATTCACGGAATCCCCCGCGAGGGCACCTTTGGGGAATGCGGTTTCGCCTTATTACCACCAGCGTCGCTATCTTTCTTCTTGCCGCTTCAGCCATTGGCGCATCCGCTCAGGATGGCAAGGAGACTCACCTCGTCATTGATCGCGCCGATCCGATCGCGGGGCTCGCAGCTCAAGCATCGACCGGCCGGACCGCCCTGGAATTTGAGCCAGATCACGGGTTTCTGCGCGCGCTGCTTCAATATTTGAGTATTGATACTCACACCCAAATTCTCGTCTTCTCGAAAACGAGTCTCCAAGACAAGTGGATCGGCCCTTCCGCGCCTCGTGCGATTTACTTCAACGACCGCGTAGCCGTCGGGGCCGTGCAGAACTCGTCTGTTCTTGAAATCATGGCGCCCGCGAGTATGGGCTATGTCTTCTACACCTTAGAGAACAAGAGCGCCGGTTCGCCGCGCTTTACCAAGCACGAAGGCGCGGACTGCGGGCGTTGTCACGGGGCGGACAATCTCGAGCCAGGGCTCATTGTCGCAAGCACGCCTGTCACCCGCGACGGGACACCGGTCTTCATTCCCAGTCAACGGCCGCCACGTCTCTTCGAGTTTACGGATCACACGACGCCGGTCGGGGAGCGGTGGGGCGGATGGTACGTTACGGGCTCACACGCGGGGCAGCCGCATCTCGGCAATGGCGCGTTTACTTACGATGATGCCGGTCGGCCGCAAATTCAAAACGCCGATGCGTTCAGCGTCACCGATTTATCAGGATATTTCGACACCTCACGCTATCTGGAGCCCACCAGCGATATCGTTGCGCTCATGGTGTTCGAACACCAGGCCAAGATGACCAACATGCTTTTGGCCGCTGGCGTGATGGCAAGGCGGACGAATCATATTGCGGCTGCGGCCGTCGAGGACATTGTCGCGTATATGCTTTTTGCGGATGAAGCGCCGTTGATCGGGCCGGTGAGCGGAGGGGAAGCATTTCAGTCCGCGTTCGCCGGTTCCGGCCAGCGGGATTTGAAGCGCCGGTCACTGCGCGATTTCGATCTCCGTACGCGCCTTTTCAAGTATCCGCTGAGTTATATGATCTATAGCCCGGTGTTCGAATCTTTGCCGCCGTTCGCAAAACAAGCGATCTATGCGCGGCTTCTCGATATCCTAGAAGGACGCGATATGCCGCCGCGCTTTGCGCGGCTTTCCAGCGAAGATCGCCGCAATATTATGGAAATTCTACGCGCGACGAAGCCTGACTTCGGCGCCGCCAATTAAGCGCGACGCCTCTTCGCCGACGCCGTGCGCCTCAACCTACTCCGGTTTCGCCGCCGATCCACACCACGCGCACCATATTGGTGGAGCCGACCTTGCCAAACGGCATGCCGGCGGTGATCACCAGCGACTTGCCGTCCTGGCCGATGCCGCATTGAAGCGCAGTCTTCACCGCGACATCACCGATGTCGTCCACGGAGTGGATGAAATCCCCCACGACGGAATGGACGCCCCAGACGAGGCCAAGACGGCGGCCCGCGCTCAAGTTTGGCGTGATGCACAGAATCGGCACCTCGGGGCGTTCCTGCGCCGCGCGCAAGGTTGTCGACCCGGACGAGGTGAAGGTCACGATGGCCGCGGCCTTCAGCGTGTGCGCGATCTGACGCGCCGCCGCCGTGATCGCGGCGGGCGAGGAGTCCTCGGTTTCCTGGTGGCCGGCCTGCATCAGCGCGGCGTAGTGTTCGTCGCTTTCAACCGACTGGATGATACGGTGCATGGTCGCCACCGCGCGCACCGGGAACATGCCGGACGCGCTTTCGGCCGAAAGCATGACCGCGTCCGCGCCGTCGTAGACCGCGGTTGCCACGTCCGAGGCTTCGGCGCGCGTCGGCACCGGCGACTTCACCATGCTATCCAGCATCTGCGTCGCAACGACGACCGGTTTGCCGTGTTTGCGGCAGGACCGGATGATTCGCTTCTGCAGCACCGGTACGCGTTCCAGCGGCATTTCCACGCCGAGATCGCCGCGCGCGACCATGACGGAGTCCGACAGCGCCACGATGGCGTCCAAATGATCGAGCGCGGAGGGTTTCTCGAGTTTGGACAGCACGCCCGCGCGACCTCCGACAAGGTGGCGCACTTCCGCCACATCTTCCGGGCGTTGCACGAAACTCAGGGCGACCCAGTCCACGCCTTGCGAAAGGCCAAACGCAAGATCGGCGCGGTCCTTCTCTGTCACCGCCGGGATCGGCAATGTCACGTCGGGTACGTTCACGCCCTTGCGATTCGAAATCGCGCCGCCGACGATCACTTCGCACTCGGCGAAGTCAGGTCCGCACGAACGCACCTTCAAGCGCAGGTGACCGTCGTCGATCAAAAGGCCTGAACCTGGCTTCAGCGCGGCGAAGATTTCCGGATGCAACAGGCTCACGCGTGTCTCGTCTCCGATCTCGTCCCTGAGATCGACGCGGAACATCGCGCCCGTCTTCAGTACTGCGCCGTCGTTCTTGAACTTGCCCACGCGGAGCTTCGGCCCCTGCAGGTCCATCAGGATGGTGATGGGCCGGCCCACTTTCTTTTCCAGCGCGCGGATCTCCTTGATAGATCCCGCATGATCTTCGTGGCTGCCATGACTGAAGTTCAGCCGGAAGACGTCGGCACCTTCTTCGTAAAGGTCGGAGATGACATCCGGCGCGCGGCTCGACGGACCGAGGGTCGCGATGATCTTGGCTTGGCGGCCGCGATGGCCCAGAGGAATGCTGTTCATGCCTTCAAGAGTACAGTCTCTAGCGAGGCCGCGCCAGCGCCAGTCCGATGACAATGCCAACGGCGCCAACCACTTGCATGCCCGAGAGAGTCTCGTCGAATAGGATCCAGGCCGCGAGGGTCGGGATCACCGGCTGTAGCAGTAAGATCAGTGCGCTGAAGTTAGACGAGATGTAACCTAGCGAAAGGGCGATGAGGGTCTGCCCGGCGACTTGGGTGAGGAGCGCTGTCCCAATCACGACCAGCCAGCCTTCGGTGGTCGTGGGTATCAAGGCGGCTTCCACCGCGGGCGCGAGCATCCACAGGATTACGGCTGAACCCGCGCTACTGAACACCATAAGGGTCATCGTCGAGGCGCGTTTCCGGGAGCGCGCGACCGCCAGCAGATAGGCCGCGTAGAAGGCCGCCGCCACGAGACTCAGCGTGTCGCCGATGAAATTTCGAGACGACATCGCGAGGCTTTCGGACATCATCACCGCCGATCCTGCGATGCCGACCACGAGGCCCACAAGGAACATCCGGCTCGGTTGCTCGCGGAATAGGAGCCACGAACCCAGCACCACGAACACTGGCGCACCGTTGGCCAGGAACGAGGCGCTCGCAACGGACGTCAATGTGACCGAGGAATTCCACAACGCGAGATCGCTCGCGAAGAACACGCCGGCGAGAAGCAGCAGCCAAAGATCCTTGCGGTCGAGTCCGCGGATGCCGGCCCCCGGGCCGGTCTCGAAGCGCAACATGAGGGCAAGGAACGGGAGCGCGAGCGTCAGACGCCACGCGCCGGTGGCCACGGGTCCGATCTCCGAGAGACGCACGAAGATCGGCGCCGAGGTGGTGCACACTAGCCCTAGAAAGAAAATAAGATACGACCAGCGCTCGACGAAACGGCGCTCTTTGGCGGCCGGCTCGGCGGCCGGGGGAAGGCCGCTCCTGGCGGCTTGATCGGGGGAAATGCTCATAAAGCCCAGGTTTTTCTAGGCTTATGTCATGGCGTGACATGCCATGCAATTGGCGCAAAATGGGCTATAGTGATCCTGTTTTCACGGGTTCTAAAAAGGGAGTGTCATGAAGATCCTGAAGTCCGCGGTGGCCCTGGCCGGCCTGTTCCTGAGCCTGATCGGCTCCGTGTCGGCCGCCGACAATCCGATCATGGGCCAGTGGATCGACAAGCTTCCGAGCGGCGCCTCGATGATCATCGAATTCACGCCCGAGCGCATCTCCTTCACCAGCGTCACCCCTGACGGCAACTTCCTGCCGGCCAGCGTCTTCCCGGTCACTTATCAGGCGCAGGGCAAGGATCAGTATGTCGTCGCGATCGAAGGCCAACCAGCCGAACCGATGGCGGTGATGATCACGGGCATCGGCAAAATCAGCCTCAAGTTCCCAGGCCGCGGCGAACGCGATCTCGTGCGCTATGTGGCCGACGCCGCTCCCGCCAGCCCGAACGCGCCCGCCAAACCGAAGGGCCACCCCTAACGGCTCTATGGATCCCGTTGAGCTCATCAACCCGCAAGGCCTCGCCGATCTCGTCATTACCGGCGACCACGCCGGCAACGCCGTCCCGCCAGAGCTGAACGACCTCGGTCTGCCTGCGGCGGAACTCGCGCGCCATATCGGATGGGATATCGGCGCTGCCGGTGTCGCGCGGAAACTGGCTAGGCGCCTTGGCGCCACCGCCGTGCTCGCGCGCGTCTCGCGGCTGGTGATCGATCCCAACCGGCCGCTCGGTGAACCGGAAAGCATCCCGGCTGTCAGCGACGGCTCACCCGTTCCGGGCAATCAGAACCTCGGCGCCGCCGATCGCGCCGCGCGCGCGGCCAGTTACTTCCAGCCGTATCATGCCGCGATCGACGGTCAGATCGAGCGGTTGCGGCGGGCAGGGCGCATGCCTGCGGTCCTATGCATGCACAGCTTCACACCGCAGCTGAGCCACAAGGGCAAACCACGTCCCTGGCATATCGGCGTGATGTCCAGCTTCGACCGCGAACTCGCGGACTATCTGATTGCCGCGCTTTCGGCGAAAGAAGGACTCGTTGTTGGCGATAACGAACCCTATTCGGGTATCACGCACGGTTACGCGCAGAAGCGGCACGGCCTTGCGCAAATGCTCCCGCACGCCCAGTTGGAGATCCGCCAGGACCTCATCGGCGATGAGGCGGGGCAGGAGCGCTGGGCCGATCTGCTCGCCGACGTGATGACACGCTGGATGAAACGTGGACTTATCGAGGTGGCCAATGGATGAATTAACGCGACTCAAAATCGAAGCGGCGGCCTTCCGCGGCCTCGTCGATCATCTGCGCAAGCGCGCCGATGTCCAGAACATCGACATCATGAACACGGCTGGCTTCTGCCGGAACTGTCTCGCCAAATGGTACAAGGCCGCCGGCGAGCACTATGGCGCGCCCATGAGCTACGAAGCCGCGCAGGAAGCCGTTTACGGCATGCCCATCGGCGAGTGGAAGGCGAAGCATCAGAAACCCGCGAGCGCCGAGCAGCAAAAAACATTCGAAGCGACAGCGCCGCTGCACGCCAAGATTGGCGTGATCGAATAGCAACACCGCTCCCGTCCCCGATATCCCCATTATCCACAGCTTGTTCGCCGGGCAGGCGCTGCTATGGTCCGCCCTCGTTTTCACTTTTTTGACGTGTGAGGGCTACGATGCCGGACGGCGCAACGACGACTGATAAAGGGGTTTCCGCCCAACGGCTGAAAAGCTTCATCGAGCGCATCGAGCGTTTGGAAGAAGAGCGCAAGGCCCTCGGCGGCGATCTGCGCGAAGTCTATTCCGAGGCGAAAGGCGGCGGCTTCGACGTGAAGATCATCCGTCAGGTTGTGAAGCTCCGCAAAATGGACAAAGCCGACCGTCAGGAACAAGAAGCGCTGCTGCAAGTCTATCTCGACGCGGTCGGCGAGTGACCCGCCGCCCCCGAGGTTTTGGCCGCCGAGCCAAAACCTCCTTTATATTCGGTGGGTCGCGATCGGACGATCGCGACTGGTCAGGGCGATCCACCCATAATCGCATCCCCAATCAAAGCCGCCGCGACCATCGCCGCGGCGAGACCGGCGCCTCCGAGGATGAGTTTTACGCGCTGCCCTTTGGCGCGCCCCATGAGGATGATGCAGAGGCAGGCGGCGGCGACGAGGAGCGACAGCAGAATATTATCGGCAGCTACAACCATCTGCTTGCTCACCGTTTGAAGCGGCTCCGGCGCCAAAGCGCCTCGAGCGGGCGCTCGTCGCGGACTATCCGCTAATACAGATTATCCAACGTCTCGCGGTACTCACGCAGCACCGCGTGGCGACGCACTTTCAAGCTTGGCGTGAGCTGACCGTTTTCGATAGTGAACGCCTGCGCGGCGAGAGCGAACTTGCGCACCTTCTCGACGGGGCTGAGTTGCAGGTTCGCATGTTCCACCGCATGTCCCACCGCATTGCGGAATTCGTGGTTTTGCACCAGCACCCCAAGGTCATTGGGTTGGCCATGCTCTTGAGCCCAGGCCGCGGCGAAGTCCGTGCTCGGCACGATCAGCGCCGTGATGTAGGGACGTTTGTCGCCGTAAACCATCGCCTGCTCGATGGCGTCCTCAAGACACAAAACCCCCTGGACCCGCTGCGGCGAAACGTTGTCGCCGCCTGAATTGACGATGATGTCCTTCTTACGGTCGGTGATTTCGATGTAACCGTCCTCATCGAAGCGGCCGATATCGCCCGTGTGCAACCAACCACCTTCGTCGATCACCGCGATCGTGCCATCCGGATCGTTCCAATAGCCCTTCATCACGAGTTCGCCGCGCACGAGGATTTCTCCGTCATCGGCGATCTTCACTTGGACGCCCTTTA
Source organism: Pseudomonadota bacterium (assembly GCA_020160875.1). Lineage (GTDB taxonomy): Bacteria > Pseudomonadota > Alphaproteobacteria > Rhodospirillales > Rhodospirillaceae > SHVO01. Next base: position 14,676 of record JAIUPE010000053.1, on the reverse strand, counting down.
AGGCCGGGCCGACTGTCTTGAGTTTCACGCGTTTGGGCGGGTTCGCGCTGACGACGGGGCCTGCTTCGGTCTGACCGTAGCCTTGCAGTAGCGGAACACCGAGCGCGATAAAGAACATTCCGACGTCGTAGTTCAATGGGGCGCCGCCCGAGACCATCGCTTTTAGCCTGCCGCCGAAGCGCGCGCCGATCTTGCTGCGCACAAACCTGTCGCAGGCAAGGTCGCGCATCTTGTCCCACAGCGACATTTTTTCCGGCTCTTCATAGCGTTTGCGGCCGAGTTCCAAGGCAAGGTCGAACATCTTGCGCTTGAAGTCGGGCTGCGTGCGCAGGCTTTGCAGGATGCGAGCGCGCATGCTTTCGTAAAGCCGAGGCACGGCGGTCATGATCGTCGGCCGCGCCTCTAGCATGTTCGTCGAGAGCGTTTCCACGCGCTCCGCGTAGTAAAGCTGTGCGCCCACCGAAATCGGGAAGAATTGTCCGGCGGAATGTTCATAGGCGTGGGAGAGGGGCAGGAATGACAGGAACACCTCGTCCGCAAGGCCTAGCGTGCGCAGGAGATCCGTGGCGCCGTCGCAGTTGGCGAGGATGTTGCCGTGTGTGAGCATCACGCCGCGCGGTAAGCCGCCGGTCCCGGACGTATAAATCAGGCAGGACACGTCGCCGCGCTTCAATTCCTCGACGTCGCCGGGCGCGGCCGTGTGACGGTGGCTGGTGAGTTCGGCCCAGGAATGCACCTCGACTTCGGAGCGAAGGACCTTCTCCGCGTCCTCGTACACATAGATCGCAACTTTTTGATCGGCTTCGGCAGCGGCTGCGATGACATGGCGCGCAAGCTGCGCCGTGGAGACCAGCGCGATCCGTGCGCCTGAATCATTGATAATGTGAAGGTGATTGACGGCCGTGTTGGTCGTGTAGGTCGGCACGGAAATCGCGCCGATCGCCATAATCGCGACGTCGGCGATCAGCCATTCCGGCCGGTTCTCGGCGACCAGCATCACACGGTCGCCGGGTTTGACGCCGGCTGTTTTCAGGCCGTGGGCGAGCGTGGACACTCTTTCGGCGACCTCCGTCCAGCTTTGCGAGCGGTAGGCCCCGTTCTCCTTTTGCCAGAGGAAGGCGCGGTCTCCTAGCTTGCGCGCCTGGGCATAGAACATGCCCGGCAGGCTCGCCACGGTCTGCGTGTCGATTTCGTAGGACAATTGCGCCAAAGGCCCCTCCCTATGGCCCATTCTTCAAGAGATTATCTAAATATGTCCAGTGCATTGGCGTTGGCAGCGCGATTTCGTACCTTATATAGGACCTCATCTGCTTCTTTTTCTCGGACATGAAACAATGACAAATCCCGTTACAGATCGTCGCGTCCTTAAAGACGAGCCCGCGAGCGGCGCCGCCGTTAACCTTGGGGACCTTCCCGCCTGGAAGCTTAGCGATCTGTATGCGGGGCCCGACGATCCGGCCATCGCGGCGGATTTCACCCAGCTCGACACACGCATCGCGGCCTTCGAGAAGCATCGCGGTAAAGTCGCCGATCTCTCCAGCGCCGCCTTCTTCGCCGCGATCGCCGAGTATGAGGCGATCAGCGAGATCACCGGCAAGATCGGGCGTTTCTATCAGAACATCAGCGACCGCCTGACCGTCCTTGGCGGCAGGCTCCTTTTCTTCCCTCTTGAGATCAACCGTCTGGAAGACGACGTGCTCGCGCAGAAGATGTCCGACGTGCGCGCCCGCCACTATCACCCCTGGGTGAGAGACCTGCGGATCTCGCGCAAGCACGAGCTCAGCGACGATCTTGAGAAGCTCTTCCTGGACAAAAGCACCACCAGCCGTACGTCCTGGGTCCGTCTGTTCGACGAAACCCTCGCGGGCGTGCGTGTCACCGTGGAAGGCGAGGCGGCGCCGATGACGCTCACCGCCGCCCTCAACCGCTTATCCGATACTGATGAGACGAAGCGCCGCGCCGCCGCCAAAGGCATTGGCGCAGCGCTGGGCGAGAAAGCCCAGCTCATCACTCTCATCACCAACGTCCTCGCCAAGGATAAATCGACCGAGGACGAATGGCGCAAGTTCGCGCGCCCTGTGTCCTCACGCAATCTCGCCAACCTCGTGGAAGACGAGGTCGTCGATGCGCTCGTCAGCGCCGTGAAAGGGGCCTACAAGGACACCGCTCATCGCTATTACGCGCTCAAGGCCAAGTGGATGGGCAAGAGCCATCTCGAATATTGGGATCGCAACGCGCCTTTGCCGGCGACGGCAAAGCGTGACATTCCGTGGGGCGAGGCGAAGTCCACGGTCCTCGATGCCTACAACAAGTTCTCGCCGAAGATCGCCGGCATTGCCCAAGACTTCTTTGATAAGAACTGGATCGACGCGCCCGCGCGTCCTGGTAAGGCGTCGGGAGCTTTTTCGCACCCAACCGTCCCGTCGGCGCATCCCTACATTCTCCTGAACTACCTCGGTAGCCCGCGGGATGTCGCCACTCTTGCGCATGAACTCGGCCACGGGGTGCATCAGGTGCTTGCGGCGCCGCAAGGGTATCTCGTCTCCGGCACGCCGCTCACACTCGCGGAAACCGCGTCGGTGTTCGGCGAAATGCTCACCTTCCAATCTCTTCTGGCCCAAGAAACACGTCCGGCGGAACGGCGCGCGCTGCTCGCCGGCAAGGTCGAAGACATGCTCAATACCGTGGTGCGCCAGATCGCCTTCCACGAGTTCGAGCGTCAGGTGCACGACGAGCGCAAGAACGGCGAGCTTTCGATGGAGCGCCTGTGCGAACTCTGGATGGGAATCCAGGGCGACAGCCTTGGCCCGAAGATCCGCTTCGACGACGAATACAAATATTACTGGGCCTATATCAGCCACTTCCTGCATGTCCCGTTTTACGTCTACGCTTATGCGTTCGGGGACTGCCTGGTGAACGCGCTCTATAACGTCTATGCGACGAAGGCTGTGCCGGATTTTGAAGCCAAGTACCTCGATATGCTGGCTGCCGGCGGCAAGCTGCGCCACAAGGAACTACTCGCGCCGTTCGGGTTGGATGCGACCGATCCCGGCTTTTGGCGCCGTGGCATGAAGACCATCGAAGGCTTCATTGATGAATTGGAGAAGATGAGCTAGTGGCGAAAAGCGAGAACACGGTCGGCGGCCGCGTTCGCCGCTACGCGCAAGTGGGCACTGCTATCGGCGGCTTTGCGGCGCGCGTGGCGGGCGAACGCGTTCTCGGAATTAAGGGCGATAGCGCCAAGAACGCCGAAACGTTGAAGCTCGCGCTCGGTGGCCTCAAAGGCCCTCTGATGAAGGTCGCGCAGATCCTCTCATCCATCCCCGAAGCTCTGCCCACCGAATACGCTGCTGAACTTGCGCAACTCCAAGCCAACGCGCCGCACATGGGCTGGCCCTTCGTGAATCGGCGCATGACCACCGAACTCGGCGCCGATTGGAAATCCCGTTTCGCCGCGTTCGAACGCGAAGCCGCCAAGGCGGCCTCGCTCGGTCAGGTGCACAAGGCGCAAACGGTCAAAGGCGACATGCTCGCCTGCAAACTCCAATATCCCGATATGGAATCGGTGGTGGAGGCGGACCTCCGTCAACTGAAACTCGTCTTCGCGGCCTATCGCCGTTTCGACCCCGCCATTGATCCTTCGGAAATCCACAAGGAGATTTCCGAGCGTCTGCGCGAGGAACTCGACTATGAACATGAGGCGAAGAATCTCGCGCTCTATCGCCACATGCTCGCGAAAGAGAAGGACGTGCATATCCCCGATGTGCACGAGGACCTTTCCACGCGGCGCCTGCTGACGATGTCCTGGCTGGAGGGCCGGCCCTTAAAGGACGTCGCCGCCGATGCCGATCAGACGACCCGCGACGCTATCGCGGTGAATATGTTCCGCGCGTGGTATGTGCCCTTCTATCAATACGGTGTCATTCACGGCGACCCGCACCTTGGTAACTACACGGTTCGTCCCGATGCGTCCGTTAATCTCATGGACTTTGGCTGTATCCGTATCTTTGGACCGTCTTTCGTGAAAGGCGTTATCGACCTTTACCGCGCGCTCCAGAGGAACGAGCGCGATCTTGCCGTCTCCGCCTACGAAACTTGGGGCTTTAAGGGTCTCAGCAACGAGGTGATCGATGTCCTCAATATCTGGGCTGCCTTCGTTTATGCGCCCTTGATGGAAGACCGTCCGCGCCTGGTCGAGGAAACCAACGCCGCCGCGTACGGTCGCGACGCTGTCGCTAAGGTGCATAAGGAATTGAAGCGGCTCGGCGGCGTGAAGCCGCCGCGTGAATTCGTCCTCATGGACCGCGCTGCCATCGGTCTCGGTTCGGTGTTCATGCACCTCAACGCCAAAGTGAATTGGTACCGCCTCTTCCACGAAACCATCGAAGGATTCGACGTGAAAAACCTCGCGAAAGTGCAGGGTGCCGCTTTGAAAAAGGCGGAGCTCGCTTAGCGGCCCTTCCTCTCCAGCTTGCGGGCGAGGTTCCGGACGAGAGGCTTACTTACTGACTCTTCGCTTCCTGCGTCGTCGGCGCGCAAGCCTCCGGCGTCACATTGCAATCGCCCTTCAAGTTCATGACGCCGCTCAGAAGGTCGTTTTCGATGGTCACCTGCACGGGGATGAAACGCTCATCCGCGGTGAACAGGATCTTTCCGCGCGACTCCCGCATGCGTTCCTCGCCGCGTTCCGAGAAACCGGCGACGGGCACCAGCGTGGTGTTCACCGTAATCACGGTGTAGGGCTTGTCGTTGATGGTCACGCCGCGAGGCGCGCTGGTGGTAGCAACGATGTCATAGCGGCGTTGGCCGTCGTATACGGGCACACGGAATTTTATCGGCGTCTTGCTCGCGCCTTGCGCCATCACTTGGTGACGGGCGGCAATGAACCCGGCCATCGGGTCCATCGCACCCGCGCGCTGGTTCTCCGGCACGGGCTTTTTCTTGTCGCGGCCTCTATCGTTCTTATTCCACGGCAGCTCGTCGTAGCTAAGCTCCTCGCCGGTTTCGCGCTGGATGTAGCGTTCCTTGGTCGAGGTCAGGCGCGTCGCCGGGTCGTAAGTCATGAGTAGACTGGAGTCGATCTCCGAACCCGACCAGTCGCGCCGGTAGCTCGACGGCAGCGGCGTCGCGACATTCTCTTTGGTTGTGAACGTTCCTTCGCCGCTCAAGTCCGCGCGGAACTCGCGCACCCATTTCGCCACGCCGCCGGCCGTCAGCTTAAGGCTTGTCGTGTAGCTGTCCGAGTCTTGCGAAAGGGAAACGACGGCGTCGCCCACATGCAAGCCGCCGACCATCATTGAATAAGCCAGGCGCTCATTTTGCGGCACATCTTGGGCAAAAGTCGGCGCACTCAAAGCTGCGAAGGTCAGCAGCCCTCCTACGGTGCGCGTCGCCAAACAGCGGTAGAAATCGTGCATCGGGTATCCTCCGGTGCCTTCCGCAATGAATCTATAGGGATTCTCCTTGGTTTTTCTAGGGCGGCACGCTCCATGCCACGAAAAGATCTCTTTCGCTCCCGCAGCAATTGCCGGGAGAGTTGGCAAGGTTGCGTGAACTGTGTCAGGTTTCCAGCTTACCAGTGTCGCTCGTTACAAAGGCAGGTCTGTAAAAAGTTAGTCCCTCCAGGTTGCTTGGAGGGTTCATTTGGGGGATTTCCATGCAGATTGGCGTACTGAAGGAGCGCCGCGCGGGCGAAACGCGCGTCGCGGCCACACCCGATACTGTCAAAAAACTCGTGGCCGCCGGCTGTCAGGTAACAGTCGAAACCGGGGCGGGCACGGGCTCCCAGATTAGCGATGCTCTGTTTCAGGAAGCCGGTGCGACCATCGCGCCCACCGCGGCCGCTGCTGCGGCCTCCGACGTTGTTTTCAAAATTCAGAAGCCGATGACCGCCGCCGAAGGCGCGGATGAAGTCGGTTACCTCAAATCCGGCTCGATCCTGATGGCGCATCTGTCCGCGCAAACCAGCAGGGACTTGATGCAGGCGCTGGCGACGCAGGGTGTCACAACCTTCGCCATGGAACTGATGCCGCGCATTAGCCGCGCGCAAGCCATGGACGTGCTCTCCTCGCAGTCAAACCTCGCTGGGTACAAAGCGGTGGTCGACGCCGCGGCCACATTCGGGCGCGCGATGCCGATGATGATGACCGCCGCCGGCACGATTGCTCCAGCCCGTGTGCTTGTGTTCGGCGCCGGTGTCGCGGGTCTGCAAGCCATCGCGACCGCGAAACGCATGGGCGCGGTGGTTTATGCCACCGACGTTCGTTACGCGACGAAGGAACAGGTGGAATCCCTCGGTGGAAAATTCATCGTCGTCGACGAGGAGAAAATGAAAGCCGCCCAAACCGCCGGCGGCTACGCCAAGGAAATGGACGACGACTTCAAGCGCAAGCAGGCCGAGGCCGTGCGTGCCGAAGTCGCCAAGTCCGACATCGTCATCACCACGGCGTTGATCCCCGGCAAACCGGCGCCGCGCCTCGTTGCCGGCGATGTCGTCGCGCTGATGAAGGCGGGCTCCGTGATTGTCGATCTCGCCGCCGAGGCCGGCGGTAACGTCGAAGGCACCGTGAAAGACCAAGCCGCCGTGACCGCCAACGGTGTCACCATCCTTGGCTACACCAAAATGGCCGCGCGCCTCGGGCGCGACGCAAGTTCTCTGTTCGCCAAGAACATTCTCAACTTCATAACGCTGATGCTCGAAAAGGGCACCGGCAACCTGAAGATCAATTGGGACGACGAGTTGGTCAAAGGTACTTTGGTGACGAAGGACGGAAAGATCGTCCATCCGTCGCTCGCGGGTTAAGGGGGGACACTATGGAAATGGCAGCCAATCCAGATACCTTCTGGTACCTCATCACCATCTTCGTGCTCGCGGTGTTCGTTGGCTTCTACGTGGTGTGGAGCGTGACTCCGGCGCTGCATTCGCCCCTGATGGCGGTCACCAACGCGGTATCCAGCGTCATTATCGTCGGCGCGATCCTCGCCGCCGGCCCCGAGCAGATCACCAGTTCCAAGATCCTCGGCTTCTTCGCCGTGGTCCTTGCGTCGGTGAACATCTTCGGCGGGTTCATCGTCACCCAGCGCATGCTTGCCATGTTCAAGAAGAAGGGCAAATAGCATGTCGCCAGGCGCAACCCTCTTCGCTTACATCGTCGCGGGCGTCTTCTTCATCCTGACGCTGCGCGGTCTGTCCAGTCCCGAAACCTCCCGCAAGGGCAACATGTTCGGGATGGTGGGAATGGCCATCGCCATCTTTACCACTCTGACATCGCCCGTCGTGCAGGAGTATGTCTGGATCGTCGCGGGCATCGCGGTCGGCGGCGCACTCGGCGTCGTGATCGCCAAAAAGATCGAGATGACGGCGCTGCCGCAACTTGTCGCGGCCTTCCACAGTCTCGTCGGTCTCGCGGCCGTCCTCGTGGCGACTTCGGCGCTGCTTTCACCGACCAGCTATGGTCTGGGCGAGGTCGGCACCATTGCCACTGGGAGTCTTGTCGAAATGTCGATCGGTCTCGCCATCGGCGCGATCACCTTCTCGGGCTCGGTCATCGCCTTCGCCAAGCTGCAAGGGCTCATGACCGGGAATCCGCTGGTGTTCAAGGGGCAGCATCTCCTTAACGCCATCCTCGGCATCGCTATCGGGGTGCTGGTGGTGATGTTCTGCCTCAGCGAGAACCACAATCTGTTCTTCGCACTGATGGCGCTGAGCTTCCTGATTGGCTTCCTTCTCATCCTGCCCATCGGCGGTGCCGATATGCCCGTCGTGGTCTCGATGCTGAACAGCTATTCGGGTTGGGCGGCGGCGGGTATCGGCTTCACCTTGCACAACAGCCTGCTCATCATCGTGGGTGCGTTGGTCGGCTCGTCGGGCGCCATTCTCTCGTATATCATGTGTAAGGGGATGAACCGCTCGATTTACAGCGTGATCCTCGGGGGCTTTGGCGGTGATACCGCCGCTGCCACGGGCGGTAAGAAAGAGGCCCGCCCGCACAAGGCGGGCTCCGCCGACGATGCGGCTTTCATCATGAAGAATGCCAGCAAGGTCATCATCGTTCCCGGCTATGGTATGGCCGTCGCCCAGGCGCAGCATGCCCTGCGCGAGATGGCCGATCAGTTGAAGAAGGAGGGCGTTACAGTAAAATACGCCATTCACCCCGTCGCGGGCCGTATGCCGGGCCACATGAATGTGTTGCTCGCGGAAGCCAATGTGCCCTACGACGAAGTGTTCGAACTCGAGGAGATCAACCACGAGTTCTCGACCGCCGACGCGGTCTATGTCATCGGCGCCAACGACGTTACGAATCCGGTGGCTAAAAGCGATCCCGCCAGCCCGATCTTCGGTATGCCGATCCTGGATGTGGAAAAGGCGAAGACGGTGCTGTTCGTGAAACGCTCCATGGGCGCCGGTTACGCGGGCGTCGACAACGAGCTCTTCTACCGCGACAACACTATGATGCTGCTCGGCGACGCCAAGAAGATGACCGAGGAGATCGTCGGAGCATTATAGGTCCTGATTTGTTGAAAAGCGCCGCGCCGGCCATGCCTCGCGGCGCTTTTTTTGCGTCCGCGTTATGTGCCACACTCGGGGCGGAGAACAGGTAGGGGATCGCCTTGAAAGAAACGAGCGAACTGACGGTACGCGGCATTCTGATCGGCGCGGCGATTACGTTCATTTTCACCGCCGCCAACGTTTACCTTGGCCTGAAAGTCGGGCTCACGTTCGCCACCTCCATTCCCGCCGCCGTGATCTCCATGGCGATCCTGCGCAAGGTGCGCGACGCGGGGATCCTCGAAAACAACATCGTGCAAACCGTCGCCTCATCGGCGGGCACGCTCTCGTCCATCATCTTCGTCCTGCCCGGTCTCATCATGATCGGCTGGTGGACCGACTTTCCTTACTGGACGACCTTTGGCATCTGCGCGGCGGGCGGTATCCTGGGCGTGATGTTCTCCATCCCACTGCGGCGGGCGCTGGTCGTTCAGTCGTCGCTTCCATTCCCGGAGGGCGTCGCGGCCGCCGAGGTCCTGAAGGTCGGCACCGAAACGCGCGGTGGTGCTCAAGAAGCCAAAGCAGGGTTCGCCGTTATCGTCATCAGCACGCTGGTGTCCGCTGCTCACACGGCGCTCATTGGCGCGAAGCTCCTGTCCGGCGAACTTGCCACCTACTTCCGCGTTGGCGCGTCAGCCACCGGCATCGCGGGCGGTTTATCCTTCGCGCTGCTCGGCGCCGGACATCTCGTGGGCCTCTCGGTCGGCGCCGCCATGTTCTGCGGGTTCCTGATCGCCTGGGGGGTCGCGACACCTGTTCTGACGGGGCTTCACCCGGCGGACGGTGCCGCCATGGATGTGGCGCGCACGGTTTGGGCAACGCAGGTCCGTTTCATCGGCGCGGGGGCCATTGGCGTGGCGGCCCTGTGGAAACTTTTGGAACTCGTCGGTCCCATCTGGCGCGGCATGGCGGCATCGCGCGCGTCCCGAGCGCAAGTCGGTGTGACGGTGCGCGAAGATCGGGATATCCCGGCGAACGTCATCGGCCTGATCACCCTCGTGTCGCTCGGTCCGATCGCACTCTTGTTGTGGGAGTTCCTCGCGGGTGGTCCGCTTGCGGCCAGCACGCTCGGTTTCGTGCTCGTCAGCCTGATTTACATTGTGATCGTTGGCGCCTTCGTCGCCTCGGTCTGCGGCTACATGGCCGGCCTCATCGGCTCGTCCAACAGCCCGCTATCCGGCGTCGGCATCCTCGCGATCCTCGGCGCGGCTCTGCTGCTGACGCCGTTCGCCGCCTCGGCCACGGACGAGTCCCGCCAGGCACTGATCGCATTTGCGCTGTTCGTGACCTCGATCATTTTCGCCGGGGCCACCATCTCCAACGACAATCTCCAGGACCTCAAGACCGGCCAGCTTGTCGGCGCCACGCCTTGGCGGCAGCAGGTTGCGCTGATGTTCGGTGTCGCCGCCGGCGCCGCCGTCATCCCGCCGATCTTGGATCTCCTCAACAAGGCCTATGGTTTCGCCGGCGCTGTGCGTCCGGAAGGGTTGACGACCGACCCGCTCCCCGCGCCGCAAGCCACCCTGATCTCCAGCCTCGCGCGCGGGGTCCTGGGCGGCGACCTCGATTGGAGCTTGCTCGCCATCGGCGCGGCGGTCGGGGTCGGGCTACTGCTGGTCGACGCGGTGCTCGCCCGCAAAGGTTGGCTCCGCATCCCGCCGCTGGCGGTCGGCATCGGCATCTATCTGCCCATGACCATCACCGTGCCGGTGTTCGTGGGGGCGGTGCTGGGATGGCTCTACGACCGCCGCGCCGAACGCGCGGCCAATCCCGCCGCCGTGAAGCAGGTGGGCGTGCTGATGGCCTCGGGCATGATCGTCGGGGAAAGTATCTTCGGCGTGCTGCTCGCCGGCCTCATCGTCGGCACAGGCAACGACGCGCCGCTCGCGCTCGTCGGCGACTCCTTCTCAGGAGCCGCCGAGGTGCTCGGCCCGCTCGTTTACGCGGCCTTGGCCTGGGGGCTGTACCGCGTGGCGTCCAAGCGCGCCCTTTAGTTACGCGCCTTGTCGACCAAGCGGCTATTCTTCAGCCAGCGCATCATGCCGCGCAGGCGAGCGCCCACTTCTTCAATCTGGTGATTGGCGCTGTTGCGGCGCATCGCCTTGAAGCTGGGCTGACCCGCTTTGCACTCCGTCATCCAGTTGGAGACGAACTTGCCCTGCTGGATTTCGCTCAGGATGCGCTTCATCTCTTTCTTGGTCTCGTCCGTGACGATGCGCGGGCCGGCGGTGTAATCGCCGTACTCGGCCGTGTTGGAGATTGAGTAGCGCATGTCGGCGAGGCCGCCTTCATACATCAGGTCCACGATCAGCTTCATTTCGTGTAGGCACTCGAAGTAGGCCATTTCCGGCGCGTAGCCGGCTTCCGTCAGTGTTTCGTAACCCGCGGTGATGAGGGCCGAGAGACCGCCGCACAGCACGGCTTGCTCGCCGAACAGGTCGGTTTCACATTCTTCGCGGAACGTGGTTTCAAGGATGCCCGCGCGGCCCGCGCCGATGGCCGACGCATACGACAGCGCGATCTGCTTCGCAGTGCCCGACGCGTCCTGCGCCACGGCGATCAGAGCCGGCACACCCGCGCCGCGGGTGTACTCAGCGCGCACCGTATGACCAGGGCCCTTCGGCGCCACCATGAACACGTCGAGGTCCTTGCGCGGCTCGATCAGGTTGAAGTGCACGTTGAGGCCGTGCGCGAAGGCGATAGCGGCCCCCTTAGGAAGATTGTCGCGGACCTCGTCCTTATAGATGTCGGCCTGCAATTCGTCCGGCGTCAGGAACATCACGACATCGGCCCACTTGGCCGCATCCGTCGGGGTCATGATGGTGAAGTTTTCCTGCGCGGCTTTCGCGCGTGTGGACGAACCTTCCTTGAGCGCGACGGCGACGTTCTTGACGCCCGATTCACGCAAATTGAGTGCATGCGCGTGGCCCTGGCTGCCGTAGCCGATGATGGCAACGCGCTTTCCCTTCACCAGGTTCGCATCGGCGTCGCGGTCGTAATAGACTTGCATGGGTTCCTCGTTCTTTCTTGAAGCTGGAGTTTAAGCGTGCGGACGCAATCCGCCCGTGCCGCGCGCGATGGCGGCGATTCCGGTACGTGAAATTTCAGCAAGGCCCAGGGGACGCATCAATTCAATGAAGGCGTCGATCTTCTGGCTGTTGCCGACAATCTCGAACACAAAGGATTCAACGGTCGAATCCACGACGTTGGTGCGGAAGATATCTCCGATCCGTAATGCTTCGTTGCGCTTATCGCCGGTTCCGACAACCTTGACGAGCGCAAGCTCGCGCGCGACGGATGGGCCTTCTTCCGTCAGGTCGCGGACCTCGTGCACGGGGATTAGGCGCCCAAGTTGAGCCTTGATCTGTTCGATGATTCGCCGGGTCCCGGCTGTCAGGATGTTGATGCGCGAAAGGTTGCGGGCAGGATCGACCTCGGCCACCGTCAGGCTTTCGATGTTGTAGCCGCGCGCCGCGATCATGCCGATGACCCGCGCCAGCACCCCGGCCTCGTTGTCCACGAGTACGGAGATCACATGGCGGTGTACATCCATTGTCGCCAGGCGCGGTTGGGCAACGGCGGCAGGCGCCTCGGCGGTCATTTGCGGTTGGCGCGGCGTCGGAGACGCCTTCGCGCGCGTTCTGTTCTTACGCATGTTTCTTTTGCCTTAGACCAGGGCGCGGCCTTCAGCCGACACGTTCGCGAAACCTTCATCCGCGCCGCTTAGCATCATTTCGTTGTGCGGCTTGCCAGACGGGATCATCGGGAAACAGTTCTCATTCGGGTCCACGCAGACGTCGACGATCACCGGGCCTTCGGTCGTCATCATTTTCTTTATGGTTTCGTCGAGCTTCGCGGGATCGCTCACGCGCAAGCCCGTCCATCCAAAGGCCTCGGCCAGCTTCACGAAGTCGGGCAGGGCCTCGCTATAGCTTTGCGAATAGCGCCCTCCATGCATCAACTCCTGCCACTGGCGCACCATGCCCATGTACTGGTTGTTCAAGATGAATACCTTCACCGGTGCGCGGTGCTGCACGGCGGTGGAAAGCTCTTGGATGTTCATGAGGATCGAAGCTTCCCCAGCGATGTCGATCACCAACGCGTCCGGATGGGCGATCTGCGCGCCAATCGCGGCCGGCAAGCCGTAACCCATAGTGCCGAGGCCACCCGAGGTAAGCCATTTGTTGGGTTCCTGGAAGCGGTAGAACTGCGCGGCCCACATCTGATGCTGGCCGACTTCGGTGGTCACGATGGCATTGGTGTTCTTGGTTAATTCGTACAGACGCTGCACCGCGTATTGCGGTTTGATCGTCCCGCCGCTTTGCTCGAAACCGAGGCAGTCGCGTTCACGCCAATCTTCGATCTTCGCCCACCAGGCCTTAAGTGCGCCTGTGTCGCGGCGGCGCGGGCGGCTGTTCCATTCCTTGATCATCAGGCGCAGTGTCTCGGCGCAGTCGCCGACCACGGGCACATCCACGAGGACGTTTTTATTGATCTGCGACGGATCGATATCGACGTGGATCTTCTGCGAGCCGGGAGAGAAGGCGTCCAAGCGCCCCGTCACGCGGTCGTCGAAGCGCGCCCCGATATTGATCATCACGTCGCAGTCGTGCATCGCGAGGTTGGCCTCATACAGCCCATGCATGCCCACCATGCCCAGCCACGCGCGGCCCGAGGCGGGATAAGCGCCGAGCCCCATGAGGGTCGAGGTGATGGGGAAGCCCGTGATTTCCACCAGCTCGCGCAGCAATTCGGACGCTTCCGGCCCGGCATTGATCACGCCGCCGCCGGTGTAGAACAAGGGACGCTCGGCTTCCGCCATGAGATCCACGGCCATCTTCACCGCAGCCATGTCGGGCACGGTGCGGGGGCGGTAAGTCTTGTGTTGCTCGCTCGGGATGTCGCGTGGCGGCGGTGTATAGGGCCCCAGCGCGAGCGCCACGTCCTTGGGGATGTCGATCACGACTGGGCCAGGACGTCCCGACCGCGCCACGTAGAAGGCCTCGTGAATGATGCGCGGCAGATCCCGCACGTCCTTCACGAGATAGTTGTGTTTAGTGCAGGCGCGGGTGATGCCGATGGTGTCGGCTTCTTGGAAGGCATCGCTGCCGATAAGGCCGGTCGGCACCTGGCCGGTGAAACACACGATGGGAATGGAGTCCATCAACGCGTCCGTGAGTCCGGTCACGGCATTGGTCGCACCGGGACCAGAGGTGACGAGCACGCAGCCCACGCGTCCGGTCGAGCGTGCATAGCCTTCCGCCGCATGCACCGCCGCCTGCTCGTGGCGCACCAGCACATGGCGGATGCGGTTTTGCTTGAACAGCTCGTCGTACAGCGGCAGCACCGCGCCACCCGGATAGCCGAACAGGACGTCGACGCCCTGATCCTCAAGGGCCTTCAACACAAGATGGGCACCGGAAAACTTAGACTTGCTCATGAAAAACACTCGGGCCGAACGGTTAAGGGGGCGGAACCTATTGATGGTGCATCGCACCGTCAACAATTTAAGGAAAGAAATGCAGATAAATTTGTAAGAAAGGTTCATAAATTACATAAATAGGTAATAAAATTACACAATGACGATATCAGCCACCCTTTCGTCGAGCGCATCGACCACCGCTCCGGTGAGGTCGGCGGTCGATGCGTTGCCGCCGATGTCCCGGGTTCGCACGCCGCGTTCCAAAGCGGACGCCACGGCGCGCTCAAGGCGCGCGGCAAGGTCCGCTCTCTCCAAGGAGTGCCGCAGGGCGAGCGCAAGACTGAGGATCATCCCGCATGGGTTGGCGATGTTCTTGCCCGCGATGTCTGGCGCCGAACCATGGATCGGCTCATAGAGTCCGGGCTTTCCCGGCGCGCCGAGGGACGCCGACGGCAACATGCCCAGCGATCCTGTCAGCATCGCCGCTTGATCCGAGAGAATGTCACCGAACAGATTGTCGGTCAGGATCACGTCGAACTGCAGTGGCGCGCGCACAAGCTGCATGGCGCAATTGTCCGCCAGCATGTGCGAGAGATTCACGTCGCGATACTCGGTGTCGCGCAGCTTCTGCACTTCCTCACGCCACAACAAGCCCGCTTCCATCACGTTCGCCTTGTCGGCGGAACAGACGGCACCCTTACGTTCA
>JAIUPE010000052.1 GCA_020160875.1 Pseudomonadota bacterium | reverse complement strand
TCGGTGCCATCCGCACCGCCCTGGAGAAGGGCGGTTTCTTCAACACCATGATTCTGTCCTACGCCGTGAAATACGCGTCGGCGTTCTACGGCCCGTTCCGTGACGCCGTGGGATCTTCGGGCGCTCTTGGCGCGAAAGGCAAGCACACTTACCAAATGGATGCGGCCAACGTCGACGAGGCATTACGCGAAGCATCGACAGATGTGACAGAAGGCGCAGACCTTATCATGGTGAAGCCGGGTATGCCTTATCTGGATGTCATCGCCGCAGTGAAGAACGAGGTCAACGTGCCGGTGCTGGCCTATCAGGTGAGCGGTGAGTACGCGATGATCGCGGTCGCAGCCGCAGCGGGGGCCTTCGACCGTTTGGCGGCCTTCCAGGAATCGCTTCTGGCCTTTAAACGCGCGGGTGCGTCTGCCGTTCTCACGTATGCGGCAATGGATATCGCCCGCGCCCTTAAGAAATAACGATTATTTTCAATATGATAACCAAGGGCGATTGGCGCCGGGCTACGTAAACTCCCCTACAGTACCGTACGGTCTGATCGGGTAGATTGAGGGCCGTTTTTCACCCGCTCCAAGCCTTTTCATGACGCAAGGCGAACTTATCGTTGTTCTGCTGATCGGACTGCTGTTTGCGGTCGTCGTCGTTGCGCTCGTCGCGCAAGTCATCAGACGCAAGTCGGCGGAGCGAAACCTCACCGAATTAAACCGCGCTATCGCGATGAGTGGTACGGCCACATGGTCGATCGAGATTCAGACCGGCCTATTCGATGCATCTCCCTCCTTTGCCGAAATACTCGGATTGAGTCCGGAGATCGCTATCACGCGCCAACTGCATGAGGAGTTGTGCCACCCCGAGGATCGTGAGCTCTACCGCGTTTCGATTGAGACCCATGTGAGCGAATTCGAATATCGAATCCGTCATGCGGCCGGGCACTACATTTGGCTCAACTGTCGCGGGGGTGTCCTGGCCGGTGTAGGTCCGCGGCCTGCGGTGTACTTGGGGGCCGCAATTAACGTCACCGAACGGCGTAACGCAGCTGAGGAATTGGGACGCCACCAGGAATCATTGAAGCTTGCAATGGAAACTTCGCAAGCAGGCTATTTCGATATCGATACCCGCTCGGGAGCCGCCTACTGGTCGCCACGCGTCCTGGAGATCCTCGGGCGTGCGGAGACCGACTTTCTTTCAACCGCGATGCTGCCGACGCTGGTGCACCCCGACGACCTCACCGAATTTCTCGCCGAACGCGAAGATTTTCGCGTCTATGGACGCCCTCTCGACATCGAAGTGCGGCTGCGTCATGACGCCGGGCACTATGTGTGGGTTCATTTGCGCGCGATTGCGCAGAACCCCGCACACGGCTCCACCGGGCGTGTGATCGGGCTGGTTCGTGATATCTCGCAGCGACGCCGCGCCGAGCAGGCGGTCGTCAGCAGCGAAAAGAGGTATCGCGACCTGATTGAAGGTTCGATTCAGGCCATTCTCATTCTCGACCGCCGTACGCCGCTGTTTTGTAATCGCGCGTGCGCGCAGCTCTTCGGTTACGATTCACCAGGCGAGATGATCGCATGTGGAAATATCACGGCGCACTTGACCGCCCAGGATCAGGCGACTTTCGATAGGCTTTGGGATCGGCTCATGGCGGGAGAGCAAGATGGGCTGATGCGTCGGCACCATCTCGTCAATACCAGTGGACGCCGCGTGGAAGCCGAAGTTGTCGGGCGATGCGTGCAATGGGATGGAAAGCCTGCCTGGCAGGTCACGATGTTCGATGTGACTGAGCGCAATCGCATCGAGCGGGCGCTGCGTGCAAGCGAGGAACGGTTCCGATTGCTCGCAACCAATTCGTCGGACGTCATTCTAGTCTACGATGTCGCCGGTATCGTCAGTTACGCGTCACCTTCCGTTGAACGGGTTTCCGGTTATTCCCCTGCGGAAATTGTTGGCCGGACAAATTTGGAGATCGTGCATCCGGAGGATCTTCCGGCGTTGCTGCAGAGACGCAAGAGCCTGCGCGATGGTACGCAGGAGCCGGGCACGTCCTTGCGCTGGCGCATCGTTCATCGCAACGGCGCGATTCGGTGGGTCGAAACGACAAACTCAATACTGCCCGCCAAGGATGGCCAGCCGCCGGATATCGTCAGTGCGTTGCGCGACATTACCGAGCGTGTTGAGCGCGAAGTCGAGCTGAAGGCTGCGCACAACCGCCTCGAAATTCAGGCGAATGATCTGGCGATACTGGCGCAGAGTCTGGAGGCCGAACGTGAGCGCGCCGAGCAGGCGAATGCGGCGAAATCGCAATTCCTAGCGATGATGAGCCACGAACTGCGTACGCCCATGACGGGCATCCTCGGCATGGCGGACCTTTTGCGCCTCACGAAATTGAATGGGGAGCAGCGCGAGCTGACCCAGTTGCTGACCCGCTCGGCGCGTATGCTTCTCGAGCTGCTCAACGACATTCTGGATTTTTCCAAGATCGAGGCTGGTCAGCTTGAGATAGAGAACACGCCGTTTCGCATATCCGACATCATCAACGACGTTCAAAATCTCTTCGCCCCGGCCGCGGCGGAGAAAGGTGTTTCCCTTGAGTCCCGCCTTCCGACCGATCACTGGGATCTGATCGTCGGGGATCAGAAGCGCACACGTCAGGTGCTTGTCAATCTGGTGAACAACGCGGTGAAGTTCACCGAGCAAGGCGCGGTCAAAATAGGCCTTGAGCAAAGGCCTTCTTTCGCGGGGTTGACGACGATATTTTCCGTCACGGACACCGGAATTGGCATCTCCAGCAGCGATATGAGCCGGCTGTTTTCACCGTTCATTCAGGCCGATGTGTCGACATCGCGCAAGTTCGGCGGCACCGGCCTCGGCCTCGCAATCTGCAAGCGGTTGGTCGAAGCGATGGGAGGTGAGATCGCCGCCGACAGCGAAATGGGGAAGGGTTCGCGCTTTACCTTCTCGATCGCCGCTCAGCGTGCGGACGAGGGCGCCGTGCCGCCGCGCACCGCCGACGCTGGTTGGGATTACGGCAAGAGCATACAGATCACGCCTCGTCATATTCTGATTGCGGAAGACAACGAAACCAGCCGGTATCTCATCGCGACGATGCTGAAACGCCACGGGCATACTGTCGAGGCGGTAGAGAACGGCGCGCTTGCCCTTGAGGCCGTCAAACGCGGCCGATTTGATATCGTCATCATGGATATGCAGATGCCGGTAATGGATGGGCCCGAAGCCACGCGCAATATCCGCAAACTGCCGCCGCCGCTTGCTGCGCTTCCCATTATCGCCGTGACGGCGGATGTTATTTCCGATCACCGCCGCATATATGTTGAATCTGGCGTGAACGCGGTTGTCGGCAAACCTGTCAATTGGGTCGAGCTCGAAAGCGAAATCGAGCGGTGTTTGCGTGGCGAGCCGGCGGGAGCCACCGCCCCATCCGCCGATATGACCTTGTCGGAAGCTATGCCACTCGGTGTCATTGACGAGGCGGCGCTTTCGATTCTGGAGGATGATCTCGGCCGCGACATCCTCGCGCCGATGATCGACAGTTTCATGGAAAACATGCGGCGGTACGGCGGTGAGCTGCGTGCGACGGCATCCGCGGGCGATCTGAAGAAAGCCAAACGCGTTGCACACGCGCTGAAAGGGCTCTGTGCGCAGTTCGGTGCGCCGCGCGTCTCCGAGCTTGCCCGTCAGATCGAGTATCAAGCCAAGGAGGCGGCCGAAATCCGCCCGCTCGTACTGCAAGTCGAGGACGCGATTGACGAAACCAGCGCCGTTTTCTCAGCACGGCAACAAGCGCTGATTTCTCAAGCAAAAACCGGCTGAGTTATTTCGACGCAGTCGCGGCGTTGATCCCCTTGACGCGGTTCCGCCCCTCGGTCTTCGCGACGTAAAGCTGCTGGTCGGCCATCACAAGCAGTTCGGCCGGATTTTGCTCGGGCTGTGGAACCGCGCAGGCGACACCCAAACTCAGTGTGACGTGTGGCGCGGTTTTCGAGGCGGAATGGGGCATTTCAAGGGCCGCTATGGCTGCGCGAATGGCTTCCGCCACGGCAAGCGCGCCTTCCAGTTTCGTGTCGGGAAGGAGGGCGACAAATTCCTCACCGCCGTATCGTGCGACGATGTCCGCCGGCCGCTGCAAGGCGCCTTCCGCGGCGCGCGCGACGGCCTGTAAGCAAAGATCACCGCCGCCGTGACCATAGGTGTCGTTGTACAGTTTGAAATGGTCCACATCCATCATAATGACGGACATAGCTTCACCGGTGCGGGCGAGGCGTCGCCACTCTCTTTGCAGAAGATCATCAAACGTGCGCCTATTGTACAAGCCTGTGAGGCCGTCCGTCCGCGCCAGTCGCATGAGTTCGTCGCGGTTCTGCTTGAGCTCTAAATGATTTCGGATACGCGCTTTCAGAACCGCCGGATTGATCGGCTTGGTGATGTAATCGATGCCGCCGGCCTGCAGGCCGTCGATCTCGTCCTCGCCCGATGTGCGCGCTGTTAGGAAAATGACCGGTACCTGGCCGAGGCGCGGGTTGGCCTTCAACTGCCGGCAGACTTCCAGTCCGTTGAGGTCGGGAAGACCGATGTCCAGCAATACGATGTCGGGCACATATTCGGTCGCCAGCTTTAATGCTGATTTCCCGTCAGTCGCAGTTTTGACATTCCATTCGTTGCCCAGCACAGCGCTTAAAAGCGCCTGAATGGTGGCGTCATCTTCGACGATCAGTACAGATGGCCTACTTGGATCTAGCAAAGGCCCCTCCTGGACCAATCTTGAATTTTGTGAAATCTTAAGGCGAATCAATCCTCTTGCGGAAGTCCCTTGTTGCGGAAGTCCCTTGTTCGCCGGCGCCCGAGCCTCCCAAGTTTAATGTCATGAGCCAGGAACCGCTTGTCGTTACTTCGTTCGACCGCCTGCGTTTTATCGTTATCGATGACGATCGCGCAATCTTGCAGGTGGTGGAAGCTTTTCTGACCGCCGCTGCCGTTGGCGGCGTGATTCCGGCCATTAGTTGCTTTACCGCACTCAACCTGATGGCCGATAAGACCAAAAAGATCGACTGTATTATTTGTGATCACAGCATGCCGACCATGACCGGTCTGGCGCTGCTTCAGCAGATTCGGGGCGGAAAGCATCCGAATATTCCAAGAAATCTGCCCTTCATCATGCTGACTTCCTCCGGGCAGGAGGAAGTGGTGCGCGCCGCCGTTGCCCTGGATGTACATGGTTACGTGCGAAAGCCGGTTTCGAAGGACGTCCTGGTTAAAGCGATACACCGCGCCTTCAACCGTCAGCTCAATTTAAAGAACCCAGCCGATTATCTGTCGTACCCGCTGCCGGCCGAGCCGTGAGTTTCAAATCCGCTCTGCCGATCGATGCGCTGCTGCCGGACGTGGCCGCGGCGCTCGCCGCGCACGCGTGTGCGGTTGTTCTTGCCGCGCCTGGCGCCGGCAAAACAACCCGTATTCCGTTGTATCTGCGTGATGCAGCCTGGCTGGGCGAGCGTAAGATCGTCATGCTCGAGCCTCGCCGCCTCGCCGCACGCATGTCTGCCGTCCGCATGGCGGACACGATTGGCGAGGCAGTGGGGGAAACGGTGGGGTTTCGCGTGCGCCTGGAATCCAAGGTTTCCACGCGCACGCGTATCGAGGTCGTGACGGAGGGAATTCTCACTCGTCGACTCCAGTCCGATCCGGAACTCGCCGATGTCGGGCTTTTGATTTTCGATGAATTTCACGAACGCAGTCTCGACGCCGATCTCGGTCTCGCGCTGGCGCTCGATATTCAGCGTGCGCTTCGCCCGGACCTCAAGATTCTGGTGATGTCCGCCACGTTGGATGATCAGGCGGTCGCGGACGTGCTCGGGAACGCTCCTGTTCTTGCCAGCAGCCATCGCCCATTCCCCGTTGAAACACGCTATCTCGGCGCGCCCGCGGGCGATGATCTTGCCCGTGAGATGGCGGCGGCGGTGCGACGGGCACTCGCGGACGAAGACGGCAGCATCCTTGCGTTCCTGCCAGGTGAAGGCGAAATCCGCCGCACGGCGGCGCTGCTCGAAGAAGGCGGCTTGCCGTCCGGATGCGTCGTGTCGCCGTTGTTCGGCGCATTGTCGCCCGAGGATCAGAACCGCGCCATTTCGCCTGCCCCGGCGGGACGGCGGAAGGTCGTGCTCGCGACGACCATCGCCGAGACGAGCTTGACGATCGAAGGCGTGCGCATCGTCATAGATTGCGGCTACAAGCGCGCCCCGAGGTTCGATCCGGGGCGCGGCATGACGCAGCTCGTGTCGGTGCGCGTCTCCCGCGCCGCCGCAGAACAGCGCCGTGGTCGCGCGGGCCGCTTAGGGCCGGGCGTATGCTACCGCCTCTGGAGCGAACCCGAGGATCGCGGTCTGAAGGCGTACGATGAACCCGAGATGCTGCAAGCCGATCTCGCGCCGCTTGCACTCGACCTCGCATCCTGGGGCGTCGCCGATCCCCAGGCGCTCAGCTGGCTCACGCCGCCTCCTGTGGGTGCGTTTGCGCAAGCGAGCGACCTTCTACGGCGGCTGGATGCGCTCGACGGTGCCGGCCGTATCACGACAGAGGGAAAAGCGATGGCCGCGCTGCCGTTACATCCGCGTCTCGCCCATCTCGTTCACCGTGGGGTCGCGATGGGCTATGGGACCCTTGCGTGCGACGTCGCGGCGCTCCTCTCCGAACGCGATGTGCTCATGGGTACGCGCGATCCCGATATCCGCCTGCGCCTCGACGCGCTCAATGAAGGTGGCCGGTCCACAGGCTTACGCGTTAATCACGGTGCTCTAGCGCGTGTCCGCGCGGCGGCCAAACAGATCCGTGGTATCGCAGGGGCGAAACGAGAAGGAACAGGTTCGGCATCGGCGGGCATTCTTGTCGCGCTCGCCTATCCGGATCGTATTGCTCAGCGACGCGGTGGCGATGGTCGCTTTCGCCTCTCGGGTGGCGGTGGTGCGTTTCTCGATCCGGCCGAATCCCTTGCCGCGCAGGACTATCTGGCCGTGGCCGATCTCGATGGCGCGGCTCGCGAAGGTCGTATCTACCTCGCCGCATCGATAGCCCAAGGCGAAATCGAAGAAGCTTTCGCGCAGGACATCGCGGAGGGCGCGGAGGTGGTTTGGGACTCGCGCGAAGAAGCGATCGCCGCGCGCCAGACGCGCCGCCTTGGCGCGCTGGTGCTTGAAGCAAAACCTTTGCGGAACGCCGATACCGATCTTATGCAAGCGGCCATGATCACGGGCGTGCGCGATATGGGGCTCGCAGCGCTGCCATGGACAGACTCCACACGCATGTTGCGTGAGCGCATCGCGGTATTGCGCACGGCGTTTCCCGAGGACAACTGGCCCGACTTGTCGGATGCCACCTTGCTGCAGACTTTAGACGAGTGGCTTGGTCCTTATCTGCAGGGCATAACGCGCCGCAGTCATCTCACGCGCCTCGATCTCGACGCGGCGCTTCGCAGCCTTCTGCCGTGGCCACTGCCGCAGCGTCTCGATGAACTGGCGCCGACTCACCTACCGGTGCCGTCCGGATCACATATCGCTGTGGACTACAGCAATGCAGGTTCGCCGGCACTATATGTGAAACTTCAGGAAGTGTTTGGGCTGAAAGATACGCCCGCCGTCGCCGGCGGACGCATTCCCGTCACGTTGCACCTGCTGTCGCCGGCCCAACGCCCCATCGCCGTGACGGCCGATCTCAAGAGCTTCTGGGCCAATGTATATCCACAAGTGCGCGGCGAAATGCGGGGGCGTTATCCCCGGCATATCTGGCCTGAAAACCCCCTCGAAGCGACGGCTGTTCGCCGTTCGATCAAGCCTCGCGGAACCTAATCAGGCGCCCGCAGGCTTAAGCCATCGTGTGGTGTGCTGCCCATTCGCGGTCATCGTTTTCGCCATCCACGCGCCGGCCTCATTCATCGCGGTGTCGAACTGCCAGGGTGGATTGACGACAATAAGCCCCGTGCCGCGCAAACCGGGCGCGTCTTTCACCGCTTTCCCCGGCGTGAACATCAGCTCGCAGCACAAGACGGGGCAGGGGATGCCTTTTTCCAGGCCGGCGACCAACTCGCCATGCCTATTGTCCGCCAGAATCGGGTACCAGACGAAGTAGATGCCCTCTCTCCACTTGCGAATGGCCTTTCGAAGGGCCGCGGGGACGTCGGCGTACTCGCTTTTGACCTCATAACTCGGATCGATGACGACCAGGCCGCGCCGAATCGGCGGCGGCACCAGACCCACCAGCGCTTCCAGCCCGTCCCGCATGTGCACGGAAATACGCGAATCGCGCCGCGCCCAGGTCTTAAGATCGGCCTGCGCCGCAGGATGTAGCTCGTTCAATATAAGGCGGTCGCTTTCCCTTAAGGCGGCGCGCGCGAGAGCAGGGGATCCCGGATAGCTTTTCAACGTGCCATCGGGATTGGGCGGCGCCAGCGCTGCCAGGAGTTTTTTGACCGCGGCGGGGGCCGCCTTGTTTCTCAGCGGCCACAGACGTGCAATCCCGGAGGAAAACTCCTGTGTCTTTTGTGCTTCAGTGCTGCCGAGATCATACACTCCGTGGCCGGCGTACAGGTCGATCACAGCAAAGGGCTTGTCCTTCTCAGCGAGTCGCTCCAGCAGCAGGCATAGCGCTGCGTGCTTGTGAACATCGGCGGGGCCGCCCGCATGATAAGCGTGCTGGTAACTCAGCATTTTTTCGAGACGAAAACAGAGGTGAGGTTGCTTACACGCAAGTCTAACATGCGCCGGACGCCTGTCTCGGAAGTATCTGATTTTACGAAACTTTAACCGATATACGGGGTTTTGCGGACCCCGTAATCCCTTGCAGTTCCTCCCCGCTCTGGTATAACCCCGGCCCGGAAGCGCAAGGCTCTTGGGGGGCCGGGCGACGTCCATGCTCCGTTCTGATTTGGGATGACGTACGTGTAAGGCTTCGTGCCTGAGCTATGCCTGCGCGCGTCCATCTTCCCGCCATGTTTCTCGTCCAAATCAAGAGTGCCTACCGAGCCTCTCCCCGGAACGGGGAACGAGGCATGGGGTTATAAAAAGAAACGGGTTGGGAAGGCTGGTACACAAATGAGAATTCTTGTTGCGCTCCTGGTGGCATGCGTGGCTTCGGCCAGCCTCTGGGCGTCACTCGACAGACCTCTCGATGCACCGGATTGGCGGGGCCAGTTCAAGGGCGTCTCCTATTCTCCTTCGCACGTCTACACCGAAGAGCAGCTTCAGAACGGGATTGATCCGGCGATCATCCGACGCGACATGGAGCAGCTCTCCAGCATTACGAAGCGCGTCCGTACTTATACTGTGGACCGTGGCCAGGACGCCGTTCCGTATATCGCTAAGGAATATGGCCTGAAAGTCACCCTGGGCATCTGGCTCAGCGGAGACAAGGAACTCAACGAAATCGAAGTCACGAAGGCCATCCGGGCCATCAACGACAACCCGGGCGTCGTCGACCGCGTGATCGTCGGCAACGAAGTGGTGATGCGCCGCGAGCTGACGCCGGCGGAAGTCACGGATTACATCGTGCGCGTGCGCAAGGCCGTCACCAATAAGAAGGTCGAAGTCGGCACCGCCGAAGTGTGGAGCGTGTGGCTCGATTATCCGGAACTCGCCAAGGAAAGCGCCTTCGTCGGTATCCACCTGCTGCCGTACTGGGAAGGCATCAAGTCCGAAGACGGCATGGACTATGTCACCACGCGTTTCGACATGGTCGCCAAGAAATTCCCGAACAAGAAGATCGTGATCGGCGAAGCCGGCTGGCCGTCCGACGGCCGCGTGAAGAAGGGTTCGGTCCCGTCGAACGCGATGGAAGCTTACTTCCTGCGTCACTTCCTCACCCTCGCGACGGCGAAGAACTACGACTACTACGTGATCGAAGCGTTCGATCAGCCGTGGAAAGCGGGTCCCGAAGGCGCCGTCGGCGCGTTCTGGGGCATGTTCGACGCCGAAGGCCTGCCGAAGTTCAACTTCACGGGCCACCTGACGTCGTTCCCGGATTGGTCGCAGTACGCGGGCGCCGCCACGATCGCCACCTTCCTGATCGGCCTGATGGTGCTGATGTTGGTGCCGAGCATGAGCCTGCAGGGCTATGCGCTTGTCGCTGGGATCGTCAGCCTGACGGTGTCGGGCGCGCTCTTCATCATCGAAGCGTCGTCGCTGCGCTATGTGCAGCTGACCGCGCTGTGGGGCGCCGCGATCATCATCCCGGCGGCCATGTTCACTGCGCTCCTCCTGGTGACCGAAACCACCGAATGGGCCCTCAGCCTGTTCCGCGAGAAGCGTAAGCCGCGCATCGGTTCGGCCGGCTACATCGGCACGCCGCGCGTGTCGATCCACTTACCGACCCACAACGAACCGC
Source organism: Pseudomonadota bacterium (assembly GCA_020160875.1). GTDB lineage: Bacteria > Pseudomonadota > Alphaproteobacteria > Rhodospirillales > Rhodospirillaceae > SHVO01. Next base: position 13,145 of record JAIUPE010000052.1, on the reverse strand, counting down.
CCGAAATGGTCGTTCAGACCCTGAATGCCCTCGCGCGTCTCGACTATCCGAACTTCGAGGTCATCATCCTCGACAACAACACCCGGGATTCCAGCCTGTGGAAGCCGGTGGAAGCTCATGCGCAGACCCTTGGCGAGCGGTTCCGCTTCTATCACTTCGACGGCGTGAAGGGCTTCAAGGCGGGCGCGCTCAATATCGCCCTGAAGCTGACGGACCCGGCGGCCGAATACGTGGCGGTCATCGATAGCGACTATCAGGTCGCGCCGGAATGGTTGAAGACCATGATGCCGGGCTTCGCCGACCGTAAGGTGGCCGTTGTCCAGTCGCCGCAGGACTACCGCGACGCCGATGAAAGCCTGTTCAAGACGTTCTGCTATGAAGAATACGCGACCTTCTTCCAGGTCGGCATGGTGGAGCGTAACGAACACAACGCCATCATCCAGCACGGCACCATGTGCATCGTTCGCCGCAGCGCGATGGAGCACGTCGGCGGTTGGGCCGAATGGTGCATCACCGAGGACACGGAACTCGGCCTCCGCCTATTCGAAGCGGGCTACACCGCGCTCTATTCACCGGCCAGCATGGGCCGCGGCCTGATGCCGGACACCTATGACGCCTACAAGGGCCAGCGCTATCGCTGGGTCTACGGCGCCATGCAGATCATGAAGCGTCACGCCGCGCAGTTGTTTACCGGTAAGAGCACGCTCACCCCGGCGCAGCGTTATCACTTCGTCGCGGGTTGGCTGCCGTGGTTCGCCGATGCGTTCGCTCTGGTGTTCGGCGTTCTCTCCCTGGTGTGGACCGCGCTCATGGCCATCGCGCCGCGTCACTTCGACGTGCCGCTGACGGCTCTGTCCAGCGTCGCGCTTACGCTGTTCGCGGTGAAGACCGCCAAGACCGTGTGGCTGCACCGCGCGAAGGTCGGCACCGGCTATATGGGCGCCATCGCGGCGGCTTTGACCGGGCTGTCGCTGGCCTTCACCGTGGGCCGCGGCGTGCTCGCGGGCCTGTTCACCTCCGGTAAGCCGTTCATGGTGACGCCGAAGTGTAAGGACATGGCCGGTTGGGCGCGGGCGCTGCGCATCGCCAGCACGGAAACGTTCATGCTGCTGGCCACGGTCGTCGCGATCGTCGCCACCGCCGTTATCGGCCGCTTGGACGATCCGGCGGAAGTGGTGTGGGTCTGCGCCCTCGCGGTGCTCGGCATCCCGTATGCCGCCGCCGTGCTGGTGGCCCTGGGTTCGACCGTTCAATTCCGCCGCCCGGTCCCGCAGACCGACCTCGCACCGGTCCTGCAGACCTCGAAGCTGGACCTCGCCGCTTAATCCCGGCGAAGACCGAAAAGCAAACGGGCCCCTCGCGGGGCCCGTTTTGTTTTGGGGCTATTTCAAATCTTTCAGAATTTCGCGCGCCGCGTTGTAACCGGGCGCGCCGGTGACGCCGCCCCCGGGATGTGTTCCGGATCCGCACATATACAGACCCGCGATCGGCGCGCGGTAATCGCCGTGCCCCAAAACCGGACGCGCCGAGAACATTTGATCGAGCGAAAGCGCGCCGTGGAAGATGTCGCCGCCGACCAAGCCAAAGCGGCGCTCGAGATCGAGTGGACTTAAGACCTGGCGGCCCACAACAGAAGCTTTGAAGTTCGGCGCATGGCGGTTCACGGTCTCAATCATGAGGTCTGCCACCTCTTCACGCGCGGTGTCCCACGACCGCTCGTTTGGAAGCTGCGGTGCGACGTGCTGACAGAACAAGCTCGCGACATGCGCGCCTTTCGGCGCCAGCGAATCATCCAGCGTCGAGGGGATCAGCATTTCGACAATCGGCGCCTTCGACCATCCCTGTTCGCGCGCGTCGGTATAGGCCCGTTCCATATACCTGAGCGACGGCGCGACGATGATCCCCGCGGTCATATGGTCCCCGGTCTGGGGCAAACAGCTGAAGCGCGGCAGTTCAGAGAGCGCCACATTCATCCGGAACGTGCCGGATCCGCAGCGGTAGCGCGCGATGCGCTCGGCGAAGTCGGCGGGTAGCGCGCCCTGATCCACAAGTTTCGTGAACAAAAGCTTGGGATTGAGGTTGGACGCGACGGCTCTGGCCTTGATCGCATCGCCGCCGGTCAGGACGACACCCGCCGCTCCGCGACGTTCCACGATCACTTCCTTTACCTCGGCCCCCGTACGGATCGTCACGCCTTTGGCAGCGCACGCTTTGGCCATCGCCTGCGTGATCGCCCCCATGCCGCCGATGGCATGGCCCCAGGCGCCTTTCTTTCCGTTCACCTCGCCGAAAACGTGATGCAGCAGCACGTAAGCGGAGCCCGGGGTGTAGGGGCTCGCATAATTGCCTACGACGGCATCGAATCCGAGCACGGCTTTGATGGGATCGCTCTCGAACCAGCCATCGAGCCAATCTCCCGCCGACTGCGAGAACAAGGCGAGAAGGTCGCGGCGGACAGTCATATCGGCATTAGCGATTTCCCTGCCGGACTTGTAGGCCTCGAACAATTGCGGGAGCGCGGCGAAGAGGCCGCCGTTGACCACATTGGGAGGTGTGCGCAGCAGGAAGGTCCGAATGACGTCCACGATGTCGTCCAGGCGCTTCCCGTAATCATCCAGGCGCTCGGCGTCGCGGACCGAGAACTTAGCCACCTGCGCTTTGGTGCGGCCTTCTCCGGTGAGGAGATAATCGCGTTCATTGATCGGCAGGAAGTTGGACGCGCGCCGCTCAACGACGCGCAGACCCTGGTTAGGCAGGTCCATATCCGCGATCACGCGCGGGTTCAAAAGTGAGACCGTGTAGCTCGCGACTGAATTTCGGAAACCCGGGTGGAATTCCTCGGTCACGGCCGCGCCGCCGACCACGGACTGGCGCTCTAAAACCATGACCTTCAGCCCGGCGCGCGCCAGGTAGAACGCGCAGACAAGGCCGTTATGCCCACCGCCGATAATGACAACGTCGGTTTCAGCCGCCATGTGACATTAAGTCTTTAGGCGCATATACCGCGTGCGGTGCCAGTTCTCGACGTTGTCCACATAACCTTCGACGCGGGGTGACACCAGACACCTCGTCGTAGTTACGTAAATGGGGATGACGCCGCACTCATCGAGAGCGATTTGTTCCGCTGTCGACATAACCTGCGCGCGGGCCTTTAGGTCGAGCATCACCTTGGCGCTGGCCATTAGTTCGTCGTATTTAGCGTTACTGTAACGCGCGTAGTTGAAGACACCCGCGGATGTCTCGATGAGGCTCAAGAAGGTTTGAGGATCGTTATAATCGCCGACCCAACCAGCCTCCGCCACGTCATAGTCGCCCTGCTGCACCTTGTTATAATGAATTTTGGATTCGTTACCGAAAGGGCGTGCGACTATGCCAACATCCTTCAGCATCGTGCAAAGCGCGACCATTAAGCGCCGCCGGTCATAATTCAGGCGATACTCGAAATCGAACGCAAGAGGCTTGCTTGGGCCATATCCCGCGGCGGCTAACAGATTCTTAGCTTCCGCGCGTCGGCGCTCCATCGGCCAATCCGCGAAATCTAGACGCGGTGATGTCGTATAATTGTCCACACCCGGCGGGACGAATGAATAAGCGGGCTGGCTTCCGTCGCGAACGACGCGCTTCATGAGGAGTTCACGGTCAATGGCGAGACTCATTGCCCGACGCACACGCACGTCGTTGAACCGCGGACGGCGTTGATTCATGAAGGCGTAGGTAATTCCAAGATAGGGCGTGATGCGCGCCTGTCCTGGCATGTTCTCCTGTAGCCATGGAAGCTGCTGAACGGGAAACCCCGTCGTGGTGACGTTCATGTCAATGCCACCGGAACGGAATTGCGTCAGCGCCGAGCGTTCGTCATCAATCGGGTAAAAATAAACCTCTTCGATTTCAACGTCCGACGCGGCGTGAAACTTGGGATTCTTCACAGTCTTTACGTAGGAGTTCGGAACGTACTCGGACAGCACGTAGGGGCCATTTGAAACCATATTGCCGGGTTGAATCCACGCCCGTCCGTATTTCTCGACAACGTGCGGCGGCACAGCGAAGCTTGAGTAGTGCTTGAGCAAACCGAGCAAAAATGGCGCCGGTTGCGCCAGTGTAATTTCAAGTGTGTAGGGATCGAGCGCCCGGATACCGATATCTTCGATTGGGCGCTTACCGGCGTTCGCTTCTTGCGCGTTTTTCACGACATACAGGATGAATGCGTAGCGAGCCGCGAATTTCGGGTCCAGCATGCGGCGCCAGCTATAGACGAAGTCCGCGGCAGTCAAAGAAACGCCATCCGACCAGACGATGTCGCGGCGCAACTTGAAGACCCATACGAGGCCGTCCTCGCTGATGGTCCAGCTTTCGGCGCACCCTGGAATGGGGCGCGATGCTGCATCGTCGGTCATCAAGCCGACGAATAGATCGCCGATGATGTTGTTTTCCCATGTTCCGCTGGAAAGGTGAGGATCCAGCGTATCCGGTTCTGCGCCGTTGCCGCGACGAAGCACTTTTGCGCCCTCTGCGCCCAGGGCCGGAAGCGCGCCAATCGCTAACGCAGCGCCGCCGAGCTTTAGCGCCCAGCGCCGCGTCCCCCGACCGAAAGGTGCAGGATTCATGTCCATACCGCCAGCCTAGCACAGGCCAGGGTGGGGTTAGCCAGCGCGGGGTTAGCCAGTGGGCTCCCAGCGCATATGCACATGGGGGATGCCGGCTTCCATGAAGTGCTCGCCTTCGCTTACGAATCCCAGCTTCAGATAGAAGTCTTCCACCTGGGCCTGGGCGTTCAGCACCACGGCGGCGGCCTTCCGGTCGGCGAGGCGACGCATGATTTCGGCCATGATGATGAGGCCAATCCCCTGTCCGCGCGCGTCCCGAAGGACTGCGACCCGCTCCACCTTGAAAATAGCTGACTTGTAAGGGCGCACGCGCGCGGCGCCGAGCGGCGCCCCGTCGACCTCCGCCAGCACATGCTCGCAGATGCCCTCGTGCTCATCCCATTCCAGGTCCAGGGGGACCTGCTGTTCTTCGCAAAAAACCGCGTAGCGGATATGCCGCGCGGCGGCCATGCGCGGATCCGCGACCGGGAAAAAGCTGACCGTGATCGCCATGCGGCGAGTTTACTGCACGAGCCAAGCCGGTACAGGTAGATTCTTGGCGCGCAGGAATTCGGGATTGTAGAGCTTGCTCTGATAACGCGAGCCCGAGTCCGTAAGAAATGTCACGATGGTCTTCCCCGGCCCCAGCTTCTTTGCCAGGCGGATCGCCCCGGCGATATTCACGCCCGTCGAGCTGCCGACACTGATGCCTTCTCCCCTCACGAGGTCGTAGATCAGAGGCAGGGCTTCTGTATCCGGGATCTGGAACTGATCGTCGACCGCAAAGCCTTCGAGGTTGGCCGTGATCCGGCTCTGGCCGATACCTTCGGTGATCGAGCTGCCCTCGGCCTTCAGTTGACCGTGCGCATAGTAATTGTACAAGGCGGCGCCCATGGGATCGGCGAGGGCGACGACAATGCTCTTGTTGCGGGACTTGAGGCCGGAGCCGACGCCGGCCAAGGTTCCGCCGGTGCCCACCACTGAAACGAAGCCGTCGATGCGGCCGTCGAGGTCATTCCAGACCTCCGCGGCGGTCTCACGCCGGTGTCCGTCGCGATTGGCCACATTGTCGAACTGGTTTGCCCAGATCGCGCCGTTGGCCTCGGTTTGGGCAAGCTCCTCCGCCAGCCGCTTCGAGAATTTCACATAGTGGTTCGGATCGGCGGCGGGCACGGCCTTCACCTGGCGCAAATCCGCGCCGAGCAACTTCAAGGCGTCTTTCTTTTCCTGGCTCTGGGTCTCTGGCAGCACGATCACGGTCCGGTAGCCCTTGGCGTTTCCGACGATCGTCAGTCCGATCCCAGTGTTCCCCGCCGTGCCTTCGACGATGACACCGCCCGGCTTGAGCAGGCCCTTGGCCTCGGCGTCCTCGATGATGAATTTCGCGGTGCGGTCCTTGATTGAACCACCTGGGTTGGCGAACTCAGCTTTCGCAAGGATGGTGCATCCCGTGAGTTCGGACGCCTTGCGCAGTTTGATGAGCGGCGTATGGCCGATGGCGGCAACGACATTAGGCAGGGCGGGCATGAAGGGTCCGGGATGGGAGAGGATTTAGCGTGAGTGCATTCAAACCGACCCCGGCGAGCCTTCCAAGACTCTAATTGAGGGGCGCGGCGGGGGGCCGATCTGGGAGAAAAACGTTCCTCCAACCGGCCTGGATCGGGGTAGTCTCTCTACTTCTTTGGCTTATATGTCCGGCCATTCACATGCATAGCCCCGTGTCGTCCGCCGCGCCTGCGGCCTCCTTTTCGTCGCGCTATTACACCTCGGCGGAAGGGCTTCGCCTCCACTACCGCGACTATCCCGGTCCTCCGCAGGCACGCCTGACCGTGGTCTGTATCCCCGGGCTAACCCGTAACGCCCGCGACTTCGAGGACGTCGCCCCTCATCTCGCGGACCGCTATCGGGTCCTATGTGTGGAGCTGAGGGGCCGCGGCTTGTCCGAATACGCCAAGGACCCGATGACCTATGTGCCGCAGGTCTACGTACGTGACATCATCGCTCTGCTCGATGCCGCTGGCGTGGCGCGCGCCGCCATCATCGGCACATCGCTCGGCGGCATTATCTCGATGCTCCTGGCCACCGTCGTCCCGGCCCGGCTTTTGGGCGTGGTCATCAACGACATCGGTCCTGAGCTCGATCCCGTAGGCCTTGCGCGTATCGGCAGCTACGTGGGCCGGGCCAAGCCGATCCAGAACTGGACCGAAGCCGCCGCCGCGATCGAGGCGATCGATGGCATCGTCTTCCCGGAATACAAAGGCGAGGATTGGGTCCGCATGGCCCGCCGTCGCTTTGTGGAGACCCCGGAGGGCGGGATTCGGGCCGACTACGACACCGACATCTCCAAGCCGTTCACCGCAACCGCTAAGGCGGTGAACCTCTGGCCGTTCTTTCGCTCTTTCCGCATGATACCGGTCCTTGCCCTTCGCGGCGGACATACCGACCTTCTGTCCGTCGAGATCTTCAAGAAGATGCAGGCCGAGGTGCCGCATCTGAAGCGGGTCACGGTTCCCAACCGCGGTCATGCGCCCTACCTGGACGAACCTGAAGCCCGCGCCGCCATCGATGCCTTCCTGGATTCTCTTCCGGCGCGCATCGGACTTTTGACCGCCGTCAAACGCAAGTTCGCAGCGGCGGCGACCCTGATCGGCCTCAAGCTGAAAGGCGAAATCTGATGCGTAATGAAACACCGGACTTGCCGCGCCGCATGTTGATGGGGCCCGGACCATCGGAAGTGCACCCCCGCGTCCTGGCGGCGCTGGCGCGGCCCACCCTCGGACATCTGGACCCCGCCTTCGTCGGTTTGATGGACGATATCGTCCAAATGCTCCGCTATGCCTTCCAGACCACCAACCAACTCACCTTCCCGGTCTCGGCGCCCGGGTCAGCGGGCATGGAATGTTGTTTCGTCAATTTGGTCGAGCCGGGCGATTCCGTGGTCGTGTGCGCCAACGGCGTCTTCGGCATGCGGATGAAGGAGAACGTCGAACGTTGTGGGGCGACGCCGATCATGGTGGAGGCCCCCTGGGGGACCCCGGTCGATCCCGAAAAACTGCGCGCGGCGCTCAAGGCTAACCCCGGCGTTAAGACGGTCGCTTTCGTTCATGCCGAGACCTCGACCGGCGTGCGCTCGGACGCCGCCGCCCTGTGCGCCATCGCCCGGGAGTTTGGAGCCTTAACGATTGTGGATGCCGTCACCAGCCTGGGCGGGATCGACGTAAACGTCGGCGCCTGGGGCGCGGACGCGGTCTATGCCGGTTCGCAGAAGTGCTTATCCTGTCCCCCCGGACTGTCGCCGGTCACCTTCAGCGCACACGCGGCAGCGCGCGTTAAAGCGCGCCGCACCAAGGTCCAGAGCTGGTTCCTCGATCTGTCGCTGGTCATGGGCTATTGGGACGACGGCAAGGGTGGCGGGCGCACCTACCACCACACCGCACCGGTTAACGCGCTTTACGGATTGCATGAGGCGCTCCTGATGCTGCGTGAGGAAGGGCTCGAACAGGCCTGGAGCCGGCATACGACCACCCATCGTGCGTTGGTCGCCGGGGTCGAAGCGATGGGGATGAAGATGAAAGTGGATGCCGCGGTGCGGCTTCCGCAGCTCAATCTCGTCGAAATCCCGCCCGGGGTCGACGATGCCGCTGTGCGCCGGCGACTTCTTAACGAATTCAATCTCGAGATTGGGTCCGGTCTCGGCGTCTGGGCGGGGGAGGTGTGGCGGATCGGTTTACTTGGCCAAAGTGCGGCGCCGGCTTACGTCCTTGGATGCCTCACCGCCCTGGAAGCCGTGCTTCATAGCGCCGGGGCCCCGATCCAGGTTGGCCGCGCCTACGGCGCCGCCCAAGCCGTCCTGTCCGCTTAACCGTGCCCCAGAAATGGTAAGGCCCGCCAAGCTGAGCTCGGCGGGCCTTCCATCACAATCGGATATCGCACCGGTACAAACTGTTCAGGGCGGAGCCCTTAAAGATTGCTCTTCCGTTCGCGCCAATGACGTAACCGTTCTTGTGTGCTGTCCCTTATTAGACTTTAGCGAAGTAGATGAGACTACTTACGCTTCGCCTTCTTCTTGGCCTTCTTCTTGGCAACTTTCTTCTTCGCAGCTTTCTTCTTCGCAGCCATGTTGGTATCCCCTATGGATGATGTTGATGTCTGGACAACAACAAAAAATCGAACTCACGTTCGAACAAATTGTCCAAACATCAATTAGATAAACGCAGTTAATTTACTTGCACAAGCGATTTTCCGCTTGCGTCTAACTTTTCTCTTGATTTCTTTCCGAACGTTACTTCGACCTGGCGTGCAGACGATGCTCACAGACTCTCGCGCGCGCATTCTTCCTCATCATTTTTTTCTTCGCTAAGCGCGCGCGCACTCTCTCGCATGTCTGCGGGTTTGAAGCCGCACGCGCGGTCCAACGATCACCTCGGACGGCTTTGTTTCATCGCGACGCGCACGCGCACGCACGCCGCGTGAACGTGACGCGTTCATCGGAATGAACGTGCATCAAACGCTAGAATTTTCGCGGCTATCTTATTAATCGCGCCGTTTTGCGCGCGTGATTTTGTGCGCGCGCACTGAAAGCAAGTTCTGGGAGCGTTGAACGAGCGCTTTCGTATTGCGATGGAGCATGGTGCGCGACGTCCATGCGACGTTTTTGAATCTAAAATTCGCGCGTGGCGCGCTCTGTGGCGGGATGTGCGCAGGGGTAAAAACCGGTTCATGCGGGGGTGACGCATGCGGTGTAAAAAATCGCTTCCTCGTCACGCATGAGCGCCGAGACCCCAAATTTTTTTTGGGCGTGGGGTAACGCCGCGGACAAAAATTTGCGCGAATCGATCTCCTGGCACCAGCGAGTCGATCACGGTCAGACGATCTCGCCGCGCTCCGACATCACGATGGCGATCGGCCGCGTCTTCGGGAACTGAGACAGGATGATCATGATCATCACCATCAACGGCACAGATAGGATCATCCCGGTTATGCCCCAGATCGCCCCCCAGACCGAGAGCGCGACGATCATCACGAGGGGCGAAAGGTTCAAGGTGCGCCCCGTGATACGGGGCTCGATGAAGTTTTCCACAAACGCCTGGATCGCCCAAAGGCTTCCGAGGACGAAGGCCGCCATCACGATTGAACCGAACTGCAATAGCGCGAGCAGCGTCGGGAACAGCATCGCGATGGGCGAGCCGATATAGGGAATGAAGTTGAGGACGAATACAAGAAGCGCCCAGAACCCGGCGAAATCCACGTTGAATAGGGTCAGGACGATGTAGCTCAGTACACCGTTCAAAAGACTGATGCCGGTCTTGATCAGCATGTAGGCCTCGATCTTGTTGCCGATGTACTTGAAGGTGGCGCGGATCGTCTGCTCACGGCTCGGGTCCGGGAACAGGAGGCTCAGTTTGCGGTCGAACATACGGCGCTCGAGCAGCAGGAACGTCACATATGCCAGGACCTGGAAGGTGTTCCCGGCTATCGATTGGAACGCCAATGCAAAGCGCTCCAGGACGTCCCGAATGTTAATTTCCTCCAGGACCGCGGTGACGGTAATTGGACGGTCGCGGTTGAGGTACTTGGCGGCGAGGTCTGTGATTTTGGTCAGCAAGTTCTGGAACTGCACTTGATACCTGGGCGCTCCATCGATCACCTCGCTGATGTTGCTGGCGACCAGTTGCACGATCAACCCGACGATCAGCACAACGGCCAGCACGGCGCCCGATAGGCCCATCCACGCCGGAGGCCGCCATTTGCCGATGTGCAGCCGCTCGATCCGGTGTCCGAGCGCCGTGATGAGGTAAGACACCAGAATGGCAAGGACAAGCGGCAGCAGGATCTGCTCGCCGATCACGAGGAGGTAGCCGGTCAAGGTGATCAGCCCCAGTGTCGCGACCAAGCTATAGAGGGGTTTGTCCATGCTGTTGGCCGTCATATTGATCAACCCGTTCCAAAGAAGAAGCGATAGCTGGCCTGTAGCACGGTTTCGTGCGCCTTGGCAGGAAAGCCAAGGAAGACCCGCTCCGGCCGGTGGCTATCGACATGCAAAACCTCCAGCGTCAGGCGCTGGCGTTCGGTTGGCCTGAAGACGTAGGCGGCTGTGATCCCGGTTCCGTGCTCGTTGTTGTTGTCGGGGAAGGTATCACCGTCGTCGGTCCCGAACTGCTCAAGGCGCAGGCTGAGGCGGTGACGGCCCCAATCCTTGCTGACCAGGGCATAAGCCGACCAGAAGTCGGTATAGACGATGGCTGTGCGCGGCGGCGGCAGCGTAATGACGGTGGTCGTCCCCGTCATGTACTGTGCGATGAAGGTGACGCTCAACCATTCCGGCGAGGCGTACCCGACGCTCCAAAACCGCGTCCGCCAGGCCCACTGTTCGTATTCCAGGTCCCGATCGTCAGCTCGGTTGTCGTATCGCAGCGCCTGAAGCCGGCCATAGTCGTCGTGCGCAAGGTGTGTGGCGGCGTAATACCCGAACCGCTCGTCGATCTCGTGGTACGGCTCTTCGCTCAGGGCCTGCTCATCCAAGGTGGCTCCGGGACGGATGATACGAACGCGCGGCAGCGGCGCCCGGTCGAAGAGACCGACCTCCCGGTCGCTCAAGGTCCAGCCACGCCAGGCAAGCAGCGTTCCCGCCGGGTCGTTGAATTTGAAGAGTGCGCCCGTGACGCCGATGTCCACGGTTTCATCGGGGCGCCACGAGAGGGAGGCCTCCCCCCCGATGGTCCGCAGTTCCTCGCCCACCCATGTGTTGATGGCCGACGAGGTGATGGTATACGGGCTAGTCCAGGCGAGGCCGTCATTCTCCATCGAAATCGGCGGGAAGAAGATCCCGGCGCGCGCCTTGACGGCAAGTTGCGCCGCCGGCGGCGTCCTGTAGGCGATGTAGGCTTCCTGAAGGTCGACGGCGGGCCGCTGCTGGCTTCCGGTCGAAAGTTGGATGAAACCCGACCAGTCGAACCCGAAGCGTGGCTGGATCACGAGCGCGCCTTCGGGCCGCGCGATCACGCCGGTCCCGGTATCGGAGCCCCAGCGCACCTTGCCCAAACCGCCTTCTTCCCAACTCTTGGTTTGTGAGGTTACGGCGAAGCGCGCGTCGACGAGCCCCTTCACGTCGAGGTCGAACCAGGACGGCAGGGCCGAATCATCGGCGGCCTGCGCGCGGCTAGCCGCGAGCAGGCCCATGATCAGCAGGGAAACGACGGCACGTCGTTGCATGGCCCCTTAATACCCCTCTGCCCGGGATGGAGTGACCAGGCGGTCTCTCATCCTCCGGTCGCCATGACCGCGTCTTGCGAGTCTCCACGGCCACGCGCCCAACGCGACGTCGTGAAGAACTTTGCGAACTCGTCGGCGGGTAACGGTTTGCTCACGAAGTAGCCCTGGGCCGTTTCGCAGCCGTAAGCCCTCAGGATTTCGATCGAGGCGGCATCCTCGACGCCCTCGGCGGTGACTTTGAGTCCAAGATTATGGCCGAGGTCTATGGTGGACCTGACCAAAATTTCGTCGCCACGACTGTTGGCCAGCTTCAACACGAATGATTTGTCGATCTTGATTTCATGTACCGGCAAGCTGCGCAGGTATGCCATCGAGGAATAGCCGGTGCCGTAGTCGTCGATTGACAGCGTTAGGCCCATTTCATTCAAGTGCTTCATGACCTCAAGCGCATGCAGCGGGTCCTGCATAACCGCGCTTTCGGTGATCTCCAGGATCAGGTTCCGGGTGGGTATGTTGTGTGCGATCAGGAGGTTAGCGATTTCGGTCGGCAGGTTCCGGTTGCCAAGGTCTTTGGCGGAGAGATTGACCGCTACCTTGATGTCGATACCGGCGTCCAGCCACCGTCGCAGTTGTTTAACCGCCGCGTCCAGCACCCAGGCCGTTAGTTTCTGGATATTGCCGGTCTGCTCGGCCAGCGGAATAAAAGAGTCGGGCGCCATGAAGCCGCGCTTTGGATGGATCCAGCGGATCAGCGCCTCGGCTGCCTTCACGGTGTCTGACGACAGATCGACCTTGGGCTGGAAATAAAGTTGGAACTGACCTTCATCAAGGCCGGCGCGCAGCTCGCTCATCATGGATAGGCGCTCAGGCTTATGCGGGTCACGTTCCGAATCGTAAGCGAAGTAGGGGCGGCCGAGTCGCTTGGCTTCGAAGATCGCGGTGTCAGCGTGCTGCATCAGTGTACGCGCCGTCGTTCCGTGTTCTGGATAACGCGCCTCGCCCACGGTAGCGGTCACGTCGATATTGAATCCAGCGACGCTGAAGGCGTTGTCGAAGAGGGCAAGGACCCGGTGGGCCGTCTGAGATACGCGGGCGCTGTTGTCGCTGTCCAGGACCATGGCGAACATGTTGTTTGCATGCCGCGCGACTGCGTTGGGCTCAGGCACGATCTGCTTCAGCGACTTGCCGACTTTGCGGATAAGTTGCTCTCCGGTGTCGTGGCCAAGGGTACTGTTGATTTCCGAGAAGCGTCCCAATTGGAGCAGAAGAACGCTGAAAGCACTGTGCGCGTCGTGACGCGCGATAATGAGGTCGGAGACGTGCCCTTCGAACGAAACGCGGTTGGGCAGT
>JAIUPE010000051.1 GCA_020160875.1 Pseudomonadota bacterium | reverse complement strand
CCGCTTCCTTGCCATTGATCCTATCCTCCTGGTGAAATTCATACCTAAGGGAGGACCACTTCAAAGGGGGCAGACCAACCGCAATATGGACAGCGAACGGCGGCTTGCTTTAGACGGCTTCTTAGATCGGAAAGCCGACCCTTTTCCTGGACGTGGCTATAAGCGTCATGAATAACCTGCTCCAATTCCTCCCCTAGACCAGTTGCTTCCAACACGGCTTGAGGCCGGCCAAGCCCATTGTCGTAAACATCATAAATCGCGCTAAGCTGCGCGACTTGCTCGTCCGTTAAATCGTGACCGTTGCCATGGATCGTCGGACGAAGCGCTTCTTTTGCCTCATCTAAAGCAGTATGCCGATCGGGCCGGGTGATGTTCTGCATCAGCCCGATTTCTTCTCAGCAAGTAAGCTCATAATGTAAGCACGCGCTTGCGAACTTAGCCCCCGGTCAAAAAGTGCTTCGATTTCCTCGAGAGATGAATATTGGTTTGCGAGGTTTTGCAGGGCCAAATGATAGTCGGTAGCGCCAGCAGTTAACTGAAACGCGTCGTAGGTCAACAAACCGACATTTTCGCCAAACGTCTCAGATACTGTGGCTTCCACTTTTATAATGTCACCATCACGTCGGATCTTTTTGACGTGCCGAGAGAGCGTTTCTTGCAACACTACAGGTGAATGCGTCGCCAGAATTGCGAATGCGTCACGTTTATCCAGGACCGCCCGAATGGCATGCATCAATGCTGCTAGTAGAGGGGGATGCAGGTGACTTTCGGGCTCATCAAAGAGCACGATGGATTTAGGCTCGATATGGAGGACCAACGACGCAATAATGTGCAGAACAATCTTATGTCCTGTGCTTAGCCTGAGAAAATTCTCACGAGTATCGTCTGTCAAATCCTTTAGAAATTGAGCTGAATTGTCGCTCCCAAATGACGGTTCAACCAACACAGGTTCAATTGCGTAAAGCAAGAGATCGAACTTGCCGGGGCTATTGAATATCTTCTGTGTGATTTCAACGAACTCATCGGCCAGCTTTTCAATGGGTTTTAAAAGGCTGGTCTTGGAGCGATCAGATTGGTTCGGCGCCTTGTCATCTTCAGCGAGATCGCGACGCACTTCAGCGGCGATATCCCTCAGCCCACAAAACACGAAGCGGCCGGCCTGTGTTTCAAGATCACTAACTATGCGTTCGCGGTCAGAAACCGTTGTGCCCGGAATTTGGAAACTGTCGAAAGCGCTGTAAGAGATTGCAATTATTCGGGTAAAACCCAGGCCGTGTGGAGAAATGGACCCTAGAGCGCGAAGAATTGGACTTTCAATTCGTTCATCTGGAGAAGCGTATGCCACACGCGCGAAGCGCATGAGCAGCGTGCTCTTGCCAGAACCATTGCGTCCAATAAGAACGGCAATGCGTCGAGGGAGTCCGACTTTAATTCTTCTTTTGGGGTCCCATATAAGATCGATGTCGTACTTTGTAGCCGGAGCATCGAAGGAAAATTCCAACGCATTTTCCCAGCCGGTCGGGTGAAACGTGAGACTTAGATGCGTTGCGGGCAATGTGTCGAATGAGCCCCGCAGCAGGGCGTCGGCGAGACCTATATGATCTACGTTCTCGTCAGTATCTCGGAATAACGACTTGCTATAGCCAAGCTCGTTGCGGAACTCCGACCTTATTGAAGGATTAGCGACTATGTCGCGCAACCCGTACAATGCCATCTGACGCAATTCAGATGGCAGGCGCGCAAGGCGTTCGTAGTAATCGAGACTTTGACCCGCCGAGCAAAACTCATCGCTCAGTTTGTCGAACCGCTGCCCAATTTTCAGTTCATTTTCGTAGCCAGTTTTTTGGCCACGGCGAAGAATCTTAATTGTACCGATGAGGTCAGCTCGACCGTTATTGTTGTGATAGAGCTGGTAAGTCGTTTTGAACCCGTAGTCGTCCCAATTGTCCTGCATCACTGCGAAATGCGCGTGGACAGGGCCTCGCATGGTTTTCGAATATCCAATCACCTCGAACGGCACGAAATCCATCGCAGGCTTGCTCCGCTGCTCGGTAAGGGGGTTTTTTCTCTAAAACTCTACCGAATCAATTATTCCCTAATTTTGTGGGATATGCCAGGATATCCCAAAAGGAGCTAATAGGCCATGTCCCGCGTTACGGTCGGAAAATGGGGAAAAAGTCTGGCGATTCGGGTTCCGCTGGATATCGCCAGTGCCTCCGGTCTCAGCGAAGGCGAGGAAGTCGAAATCCAGTCCAAGGATGGCGACCTTGTTATCCATAGGCCTGAGGCCCATGCGAGAGCAGATGCCCTAAAAGCCGCCCAGGAATTGTTAGAGCGAACCGGTGGCCCCACTCTAGGAGGCCTCTCCATACGAGACCTTATTAATGAAGGACGCCGGTGAGCATTGTCGTCGACGCCTCTATGGCGATCGCTTGGTTGTTTCCTGAGCAGCAAACGGCGAGTTCAAGATCCGCGCTTCAAAGGGTAGCGGCCGAGGGGGCCTACGCACCCTCACTTTGGAAACTTGAAGTGGCGAACGTGTTGCGTATTTCCGTCCGCCGTAAGCAATGCGACGAAGCTTTTGCCTCGTCATCGCTAGACCTTCTGGCCCGACTTCAGGTGAATATCGACCAGGAGACCGATGCCCATGCATGGGGTAGAACGCGAAAGTTAGCAGGCGATTTTGATCTAACAATCTACGATGCCGCATACCTAGAACTGGCCCTCAGGCGTGAAGGCGTACTAGCAACGCTCGACGGCAAACTTGCTCTTGCGGCGCGTCGCGCTGGGCTTGAAACTATGTCTGAGATTGCGCCGTAAGCTTTGGAGCAATGGTGCAAGAATCAGATTCGACGTAAGCTTTCGACACTTCAAAATAGGACTTCAGAAGACCAACCTGAACGTGTGCGCGGTGTTTGAGAATTTGAGATTGACGAAGAATTTCACGTCGTAAGCTTCGCGAGCTTCAGTAGAATTTTTTTGGAGCAAATTGGAGCAGTGGAGCGGAATCTCGGCGAAACTTGGCGACACTCAGCGAACCTGTAGGACACTGATATGATTGGTGTATTTGTATTTTTCCAATCTTTTCAATGAGCCAAAATTCGCCTTCCAAGCTTATGACGAGGGTTCGATTCCCTTCACCCGCTCCAATTCCCCCACCTAAAAACCTGATTTTCTCGCGCGCCGGCTGAACAGCCCGCGCTTTCATGCCGCCCGAGGTCTATTCGGCCTTTCTCTTAATGCGAGAAAGCGGCGTCATTTAACCTTTATTAATAACTCTATGGACACGTATGAATTGCACCGAATGCGGTGCCGTTTTTACTCGAAACATACTGATTTATCAGGAGATCTACGTATGTTCGACGGTGTGCCAGCAACGTAACCTAGAAACGCTGGAGGAAGCGACGGACGTTAAAGGTTAAGGGATATAGAGGCATGAATGCATCTATTGCGAGTACGGCCCAAGCGCCTATCGCCTCCGCCACGCCCTGCCTCCGCGCCGCCATCGACCAAGAGGAAGCGGGCTCGATTTTTTTGAGGTTCCAATGACAGGGTCCGATGATTTTCCGGCGGGGCGCGTTTCCCACGAGCAGGCCGAAGGACTGACGACCGAGGGGCGTAAGCTACGCCGACAGGGTTGGCTCGCGGTCTTGCTGTTGATGATGCGTATCGCCGACCTCATGGCTATCTGGCTCGGCGGCCTCGTCGCCCATTGGGGCCGCTTCGGCTTTGTCCCAGTGCCGGGCCTCGAAATTCTGGCCATGACCTTCGCCGTCATGATGTCGGCCGTCGTGTTCAACCTCGGCCGGGCCTATTCAGCAGGCGAGGCGGATAATTTCTGGGCTTCGGCCAGCCGGGTGCTCGGCCATTGGGCGCTGGTATGCCTGTTGCTGATCGCCACGGTCTTCATGGCGGGCGTGGGCGAGGACTATTCGCGCGGTTGGGCCGCTTTGTGGATGATTGCGGCCGCGATCGGCCTGGTCGGTGTGCGGGCGTTCGGCGCGACGTTCATGCGCCGGGCGCGCGGCCGGGGCAGTCTGGTCACCCGCGTGGCCATCATCGGCGGCGATGAGAGCGGGCTGCAGCTCTATCATTATCTAAAACAACAGGGAAAGCATATCGAGCTGGTCGGGGTCTATGACGACCGCTTCGTGCGCTTGCAGGACCGCGCGCGCGCGCAAG
This sequence comes from Pseudomonadota bacterium, assembly GCA_020160875.1. Lineage (GTDB taxonomy): Bacteria > Pseudomonadota > Alphaproteobacteria > Rhodospirillales > Rhodospirillaceae > SHVO01. The sequence continues at coordinate 19,701 of JAIUPE010000051.1, read as the reverse complement.
GCGTCACACTTCTGGGCACCGCGCAGGACTTCCTCAAGCGGGCCAGATATGAAAGCGTCGATTGTGTCGTTATCGTTCTGCCCTGGTCCAGCGAGCACCGTGTGCGCGAGATGATCGAGGTGTTGCAGGAGCTGGCCATCGAAGTACAGATTTGTCCGGAAGGGCTGAGTTTCGTGGTGCAGAGCTTTCCGCTGCTGAAGAACTCCATCGCCACCACGCTCGGCGGTCTTCCGATGTTCAGCGTGTCGCGCCGGCCGCTCGACGGTTGGGGCTGGCTCATCAAGGATATCGAGGACCGCATCCTGATCGCGCTGGTGGCGCCGGTGGTGATCCCGCTTTGCCTGCTGATCGCGCTGGCGGTCAAGCTCGACAGCCCCGGCCCGGTCCTGTTCCGCCAGCAACGGAAGGGTTTCAATGGCCGCGAGTTCATGGTGTATAAATTCCGCACGATGCGCGCCGCAGACAGCGTGCCGACCGGCGTCACCAGAGCGACCCTGCGCGATGATCCGCGCGTTACCTTCGTCGGAAACATTCTACGCCGCACCAGTCTCGACGAGCTGCCGCAGCTGATCAATGTCCTGCGCGGCGAAATGTCGATCATCGGCCCGCGCCCGCACGCCGTCGATCATGATGAGCAGTTCGCCCGCACCATCCGCCAATATTATTCCCGCCACCGCGTGCGCCCCGGCATCACCGGCTGGGCGCAGGTCAATGGCCTTCGCGGCACCATCGAGGAAGACGTTCAGATTCGCCGCCGCGTTGCCTACGATCTCTGGTACATCGAGAATTGGTCGGTTTTCTTCGACCTGCGTATTCTGCTGATGACTCCCTTCGTGGGCTTGATCAACCGCAACGCATATTGACCGGGCTGGCGTCATTCGCGGCGACGGCCTCGCCGAAACGGCGGCCAGGATCACTTCGGTGCGGTAGCGGATTTGGCCTTCGCCTTCGGGCGGGTCAATCCCCCCTGGTTGTCCTGTTGCTGGCGGGCCAGGGAACGGATGCAGGCCTCGAGAATCTGGTAATCTCCATCGCGGTCGGCTTTCGCCTGATAACTGCAATTGTCTTGAATATCGACCGATATGTTGGGCCAGACGCGCCGAACAGCATCCAGCGCGTCACCCTGCGCCGACATGCATGTCGCCTTGGACTCAGGCGAGAAACCTTCCGTCGTGATGGCCCGGCTGTTGCAAAGCGCATCGAAATCGAAGCGCGGCGGCCGCTCGTCGGCGAAGACAGGCTGGGCGAACGCGCATTCGGCGGCCAACACCAGCCCAACAGTCAGGATGCGGATGTGCATGAGGCTCTCCAGGGGACAATGCCCAACGCGCGGCGCGCGGCGATTGCGGCGCCCGCTCCGTTGACCAGGATCGCCAGGGTGATGGCCAGGGCGGCGCCGTCATTGAGCCAGAAATGCGACAACACGGCGCAACTCGTCAGCAGCACCATCATGGCGACCACATTGACCCGGCGCAGATCGGCGAGATGACCGGTCATCCCGAGTAGTTCAGGCAGGGCGGTGAAGCATGCGGCGCCGAATTGCCCGAGAGCGAGGATGCGCAATGTCGTAGCGCCGTCCGAAAAGCCGTCCCCCAGAAATCCCAGTAGCAGTTCCGGCGCCGCCAGCATGGCCAGCACCGGCCCCGCCGTCAGCGCCAGCCCCAGCAGGACCGCATGGCGTGCGGCTTGCGCCAAGCCCGCCCGGTCGCCGACGGCGTGCAGTCCGGCGAAGGTCGGCGCGGCCATGGCGGCCACGCCGGAAACCAGCACATTGGTCAGCAGAGCGACGCGCCAAGACACCGCGAACAGTCCAACGCGGGCGCTGTCGGTTGTCATGCCGAGGATCAGCGCCGGTACTGATGAGATCGCAAGCTGCGTCAATTCCAGAGTGAACAGCGACAGGCCAGGCCGCAACAGAGGCGCCGGTCGCGCGCCGGGTTTGCCGGGTTCGGCGCGGCCGGCGAAACGCAGCACCAACAAAGTTCCGATAACAGCGGCGGCAGCGAAGCAAGCGGCGATTAGCATGACGGTATTGGTCACGCCGCTCGGCATCAGCCAGGTTATCCCGCAGAACAGCGCCGGCCACAGCCAAGAATAGATCATCTGACTGAATCCGATCCGCTTCAGCCCGGCCAGGGCGCCGCCCGCCGCCGTCGACAGGTTCTGCGGCACGATCGCCAGCGCACCCAGGAGGATCGGATAGGCGAGTTCCGGCTTGCCGAGAACCCGGGCGGCCAGCGGAGCGGCGGCCAGCGCCAAAGTGGCGGCAACGAGGACCGAGGCGCAAAGGATCCACAGATAACCGCGCCAAACAATGCGTCGCACGTCTCCTGGGCGATTCTCGGCGCAGGCCACCGCCACCTCGCGCGTTATCGCCTTGTCGACGCCGATGCGGCCGAGGCCGGCCAGCAGGGTCATCAAACTGAAGACGATATAGAAGTCGCCCGCCTGCGCGACGCCGAGCCGCGCCGCCACGATCAGATGGAAGCCGTAACGGCTCGGCAGATCGATGAGACGAACCGCAACGCTGACCGCCGATCCGCGCAGCAAGCCGCGGCCGACGCCATCATTTCGTTCAGCCATGACCGCCACGCAGCACGAACAAGGTCACGCTCTGCGCCGGCAGGGCTATCGTGCCGTTGTTGAGACGGACTGCAGGCTTGGCCGTCAGATTGCCGGCAGCCAGCTGCCAGACTTCCGCATCGGCCTGACTGGAGAAATTGGCCAAATCAAGCTTGACCGGCGTGGCAGCGTCGAGTTGCTTGTTGATCACCATCAGCGTCAAGGCGCCGTCCTTGCGCAGGGCGGCGAATGCAGACACTTTGTCGGGGTCGGGGGTTCGCGCCCGCACGCTGGTCTCGCCGAAGGTCGAGTTCTTGCCGTCGTAATTGCGGTAGAGCTTGAAGGCCAGATAAGGCGGGCTGCCGGTCCGCGGCGTCGCCCACCGTGCGGCCATATCGAGCCCCTCGCGTCCGAAGATGCCAAGGATGTCGGCCTGGGTGGTTCCGCCGTTCATCGTGTCTTCGGCGCCCCAGTTATATTCGGTGATGGCGATGGGCGTGCCGGGATAATAATAGGTATCGACCCATTTGCGCAGGGTCGGGATCAACGCGACCACAGCATTGATCCATGTCGGATTCTTATAGGTCGTGTCCCACAAATCGCGCGTCGAGCGATTGCGCATCAGCTCGATGCGGGGCGAGGACGCGTTGTCCTTGTCGTCATATTCGCCACCCTGCGGATAATAATGCACGCTGACAACGTCGACCGGCCGTCCGACCTTCTTCCACTGCGTGAGCAGCCACGGAAGATAGTCCATGCCATTCGTTTGGTTGATCCGGTCGGGTGCGCGATCATAGCCGTGATCAACGGCGTATTGCTGATCAAACCCGCTATAGTGATAGCCGGTCCAACCCCATTCCTCGGGGGCGACAATGCGCGCCGCCGGGTCGACGGATTTCACCATGGCGGCATAATCCCTGACGAGATCCGCCACTTCCTGCGCATGGGCGCCGATCGGCCGAACATGGTTATGCATGCTGTGCCAAACACTCGGCTCATTATCCATTATGTAATAGCGGATACCGTCCTTGTCGGCGGTTCCCCATCGCGCCACCAGGCTGCGGATCCATTCCTGCTGATCTTCGAGGCCTGAGGGCTGCGCCGCGTCGTTGGGATCGTTTCCGGTAATGGGGACGCCGTCGAGAGTCCGCCCGTTGCCGGCCTCGGCGAACCCATGTTCGTCAAAATCCTCCTGCAAGCCGTACGTGCCGATCGAGAAAGCGGCCAGCGGTTTGCGGTCGCGGCCCAGTTTGGCCACCCACCCGATCATCGGCACCGTCATCATCGGCTGAGCGCCGGCCTCCTTGGTCAAGGCGGCAAAGCTCTCGCCATGTTGATCGAAAATATCGTCGCCGGCCGCGAGACTTTCATAGAACCAGTCCCTGCCGGCGTTGCGGGCATTTATGCGCCAGTTATACATACTGGCGCTGTTGCCGCCGGAGCGGTTGAGCGGGACGTTCAACTCGGTCAACTGCGCCGCGGTGGCGTAATTGAGACCGTAGATCAGAGGATTGATCGGTTTCTTGTCGGCCGCAGCATCGACCGAAATCGATACCACGACGCTCGGCTCGGCGGCCAAGGCAGGCGCCGCGAGGGCCAGCAGCACGAGCGGAAATAGCGCGCGCGGGTTCATTCGGTTTCCTTCCACCAATCAGATCCATGCTGCTGCAGCCACAGCCAGACATAGGCGAAAACGGAGAGGATCACCGCGGTTTCGCCTGGGCTCAAGGTTGGCGGGTAGAGGTTGGAAATCAACAGCACGTAAAGAAGATAATCCCGCAGGCTGCCGAGAAAATGGCTGTCGATGTTCCGCTGAATGACGGTTTGATAGAGAAGCAAGCCCCGTATTTCGTAGAACAAAAATAATAAGGCGCCGATCAGGCCGAATTCGAAAATGACGCCCAGCCACGCGATGTCGGCTAGAAAGAAGAAGTGGTTGAAGAAGGCCGACAGACTGTCACTGCTGGTCGGGCTAATGGTGCCGACGCCGAACAGCCAGCGCATCGCGGAGATGCCGAGGAAGTCCGATGCCTTCAGGATCGTCTCGAAGCGCATATCGAAACCGGTGGCGGCGCTGTCGCCGATCAAGGTGCCGAGATTGCCGAAAGCGAGCAATCCCACCACAGCCGCTAGAGCGATGCCCGAAATGAGGTAGCGCAGGAAACCACGGGTGGCGAAAAAACTATTCAGGACGATCACGCCCAAAATGCCGACCAACATCGCTCGGGTCTTGACCAATTCCATTGTCAGGAAGACGCCAGCCACCACGGCCAGGAGCGCGCCGAGCCTGCGTTCACGCAGAAAGCACCGATAATAGTAGAAGATCGCGATGATGCCGAAAAACATCGGCATGCGGATCCGGTTGCCGCGGTGGTCGGCCGAAAACAGCGGCCCTCCCCCTACGGGATAATGCTCATTGTACCAGGCTTGCGGAATCACCGCCCAGAGCACGATCAGGCTGGCGAAGGTAATCAGGCCGCATAGCAAAAATCCCATCTGCATTTCGCGCAATGTGGGCTGCAGCATCAGCAGCAACCCCAGGAATGAGAAGAAATAGAGCATCGGCAACAGCTTCACCTGAGCCGCCAAGCCGGTGAAGAAGTCTTGGTTGAAATAGAAGATGCCGGCGAAGCTCGGCACGATCGTCAGCCAAAGAAAGGATAGTAGGACCTGCCGCGACATGGGGGCCATCGGATAGCGGAAGACCACCAACGCCAACGGCAGCGAGAGGATCGGAAAGGCTTTGGACAGGGCCCACAGCGGCATCAGATCTTTCATGTAGTGGAAGATCTGGCCGAACATCGGCAACGCCGCCAGCAGAATAGCGATCACCCCAGGACGCGACGGTGTCACGTCGGCATTCGCCGGGATCACGCCCCGTCCGTGTGTCGGGAGTTCGCCGGCCTCGTCCCATGATTGGGGAGGAAGGGGGGCGGCAGTTGTCTGGCTCACGGCGGCGCAATGATCGCGGTGGCGGCGGGGTTCTGACTGTTGATCGAGTAGCTGAAGCTGCGTTGGAAGGGGATGATCTTGTTAATGTACTGATCGACCCACAGACCCGCTTCGGCGATCGAGGTCTTGGGAATAAAAATGCTGTCCAGAGGCCGCAATGCGATCGCCTGGGCCTTGTCGCCGGTGCGAATCAACTTGTCGAGATCGACCACCCTTAGCAAGGGCTTGCCGTCCGCGCCCCGCCGGATGATGACAGCCTGACTCGTGCGCGCCGTGTCGAGCGCACCGCCCGCCGCGATCACCGCCTGCAGCGGGTCCATCTTGTTCTGGAGCGGTATTGCACCCGGCTGCCTAACCTCGCCGCCGACATAGACCACCTGGGCATAGCGCCGGATGCTGATCGAAACCGCAGGGTTCTGCGCGATCTTGCGGTCGGTGAGCGCCTGCGAGATGGCTTGCTCGACCTGGGTCGAGGTCTTGCCCGCCGTCGATACCGTGCCCGCGACCGGCAAGGTAAAGTTGTTGTCGGGGCCAATCGGCCCCTCATAATTCAACTCTGCATTGAATGGGAACACCACCGAAAGTTCATCGCCCGGGCCGACGATATAGGCCGGCGGCACGTCGGCCAAAGCATCGAAGGCTTCGGGTTGCTGAAAGCGGGGCGAAACTTCAGCGCAGGCGGCAACGAAAAATACCGCGCTTATCGCAATGGCGCGCAAAAAACCGTTCATGGCAGGACCGTAGCCAGAGATGCTTTATTTTCGATAAAGATCGGGCTTTCGATCTCTTCGTACATGCTTTTTCAATAACTCGGACCCTACGGTTAACAAAATGAACTGTCCCTAACACGACAGTAAGTGGGTCCGAGCGAAAACTTAGTACTTATGCTTGTTTCTCCGAAAGCCATGACCGCAGGCGGCAACGGCCTCGCTCCGTTGCGTTTTTCCATGCGCGACTTCCTGAACACCGCGTTTTATTACCGGTGGACGGCTGTCGCCGCGCTTGCCGGCACGCTCGTGCTCGGGATCCTCCTTGCCCTCCTGGTGCCCCCCTCCTACCGCGCCGAGGCGCGCCTGCTGACGTTGTATGCGGGCTATTACAACATGCAGATCGATGCCACCGGGATTGGCGGCGCCGGCGGATTGCCGGGTTTCGAGACGGGCGGAATCGTTAACGTTGAATCGCAGATTCTGAGCAGTCCGGAACTTCACCGCGCCGTCGTGCAAGAAGAACTGGGGGCGGAAGCGGACGAAAAGACGCTTGATCGTGCCGTGCGCCGGCTCGAAAGCAACTTGTCGATCGAAAAAGTCGATACCGCCAATGTCATCCAGCTGTCCTATCGCGACAAGGACCCGGTCAAGGCGGCGAAAGTCCTAGAGCGGCTGATCGAGCACTATTTCCGCCAGCGCGCCGGCGTCTTTACCGAAGGCCGCGTCGGCTTTTTGGTCCAGCAGCGGGATCGTATTCGTGGCCAGCTCGACAAGGCCAATGCCCAACTGATCGCTTTCCAGCGCAGCCGCGACGCCGTCGATGTCGAGGCACAGATTGCCAGCGCCGTGGCGCTCAACGCGCTTTTGAAACAGCGTGGGATGGAGAACGATGCCGCGCTGGCACAGGACAAGAGTACGCTCGAGAAACTGAAGGTCGAAGCGGCAGGCGTTCCCGCCACGATCGAGCTGTACGAAGACAATTCCGAGGCGGCGCGTGCGATCGGCACCATGCAGCTCACGCTGCTGCAGCTTCAAGCGCGGCGGGCCGATCTCGCGGCACGCTATATGGCAGAATCGCCTTTCGTAACGCAGATTGACGATCAGATCGCCGACCTCGAAAAAGAAATCGAGAAACAGAAATCCTCGGTGGTCAACGCCGTTCGCCGCGGCCGCAACAACTATTATGATACGGTACAGGATCGCATTACGCGCCTGAGCGCGGACGTCGCGGGCCAGGAGGAACGCAAGCAGATCCTCGACAATCAGATCAAGGAAGCCGGCGATCATTTTCAATCCCTGATCACGACCGCCAATCAATTGCGCCGTCTGGAAATCGACCGCGACCTGCTGGCCGACAGCTTCAAAGGTTTTTCACGCGAGGTCGAACAGGCCCGCATCCAGCAGAACCAAGCCGACACCTCGAGCAGCAGCAATGTCCGCATCATCCAGGCGCCGGCCCCGCCCACGCAGCGCAGTAATCCGCCGATCCTGTTCCTTGCCGCCGCATTGGTGATCGGCATCATGATCGCCGCGATTGCAATGTTGGTGCGCACGTCTTTGCGCGAAACCTTCCTCAGTCCGGAAGAGGTCGAGCGCTCGCTTGCCCTGCCGGTGCTCTTTGCCCCGCTCCATTCCGCCGAACCGCCGCAGATGGTGCAGGAACTCCGGCAGGCCCTGCACCAGATGCAGGCCCTGCGCCAAATTCTAGCGCCGCCCGAACCGGCGGCCCCGCAGCGGCGCATGCCGCGCGCCGAGCTGGGCCGCATGGTGGCCGCCATCCACAACAGCACACCCGGGACCGACAAAACCTCGCGCGTCGTGCTGCTACTATCCTCGCGTGACGATGACGGTCTCGACACCGTGGCCATGGCTCTGATCGAGGAACTGGAACGCCGTTCGACGCGCCCGGTGCTCATTCTCGATCTGACGCAGAAGGCCGATCTTTATGGATCGCTTGACGAAGATGGCCTGCTGACATGGCCCGGCGAGACGGGACCCGCGCCGTCCTGGCGCGCCGCGGCCGTAGGTCCCGCCAGTAGCGCCGAGGCGGAGACGACGTTCGATTTCCACCCGGTCGAGAACCATTATATCGTCGTGGGCCGGATCAAACCGGGCGCCAGACTGCCGAGCGGGCGCCAGAGCGCCTACCTGTTCGACCTCCTGCGCCGCGAACATGATTACATCGTCATGCGCGTCCCCCCGGTCAGCCGGTCCTTCGACGGCATCGAAGCGGCGATCCTGGCGGATGCGACCGTGCTGGGCGTGCGGGCTGAAGCCACCCGCAAGCCTGTCGCGCTACAAATGAAAGCGCAAGTGATCGACACCGGCGGACGTATCGTCGGCGTGACCATGACCGGCCGGCGCAGCTATATCCCAGCCTACGTTTACCGCTTCCTCTAAGAGCGCGGAGTTCGCTCAGTTATGAACAAGATCAGCGCCATCCTGCCGGTCAAGACGCGCGGCCGGCATTACGCCGACAATATCGGGCGTTGCGATATTCTTTTTTCGTCGCTGCGGCATTTCACCTCGCCTTCGACCTTCGACAAGATCGTGATCATGGTTCCCCATGACGAATTCGAGGACGTCCGGGGCTATGCCAAAGCGTGGTCTGATTTTCCGGTCGAGGTCATCGACGAATCCCTGCACATGACCGCGTTCCGCGATTTTATGCAGCCGCATCAGATTCGCCCCTGGCATCGTCAGCAGATCATCAAGCTTTACACCCCGGCGGTGATCGATACCGAATATTTCATCGTGTTCGACCCCGACGTCTTTGCCGTCCACCGGTTCGACGCAGACACGCTTATTCCCGGCGGACGCGCGTTGACCTATCCGCAGCCGCGCATGCGCGAGCCGGATTTCTGGCGCCCCTCCTCGCGGCTCTTGCAGCAGGACCCTCATCTCGACCGCGACGGTATCTGGTGGACTCCGGCGATTCTTTCTTCGACGTTGTGCCGCAGCCTGCATCGGCGCCTGGAGGAACTGCATCATCAGGATTGGATGCGGGTTCTGCTGTCGAACTACACGATAAACTGGACCGAATATACGCTTTACTGGCTCAATGCCGAGCGTGAAGGCCTGCTCGACCGCTATCATGCCGTGTCGCCGCCGGGACAGCGTTCGGTGCATGCGTCGGACAGCGTATGGTTTGCCGGCAAGGGCGGGCGAAATCTCGACGAGTGGCAAGCGGAACATCATTTTTCCGAGAAGGCCGACGGTCTATTCGCGGTGGTGCAGAGCAACACGTTCATTTCGCCGGCGCGGGTGGCCGAGAAACTGCGGCCCTTCTTCCCCATCACCATCCAACCTTATGAACGGCATCAGAGCTTGTCCCTGAAGGCGCGCGAGCTTTATTCCGCTATCATTCGCCGAGCGATGAAAAAGTTGCGAGGGAGCCGGTGATGCGGTTTCCGCTGCTTGCGGCATTGGCCGCCGTGCTGCTTGTGGCGGCGCCGGTGGACTCGTGGGGACAGGGCACCACGATCCGCCGGGCGATGCATATCTGGGGCGGACCGTTGCACCGGGAATATCTCGGCTGTCTCAATTGCGACAGGCTGGATGTTTCGTCGGTGTTCAACACCTATGGCGCGATGGGTTGGGACAATGAATACGCCAATCACAGCCGCTTCGCGCGCTACCGTGCGCCCCATGATCGCTACTCAGCGTGCGATCCCTATGCCGCCGAGCCGCCAATCTTGAAGGATACGTCCTTGACCACCTACGGGGTGCTGAGTGTGTCCACCACCCGCGCCGACAGCATCTGCGGTCCGAAGGGCACGCCGACGATCTGCCAAGTCCTCAAAGCCACCTGCGCCAAGGCCAATCCGTGAGCAATCGACGTATTTTCGGCCTCAGCATTAGTTCCCTGACGGCCGGCCAGATCGCCGACAAGGTCGTCGATGTCCCTCCGCCCGGCGACGGACCGAGCTTGATCGTTACGCCGAATATCCAGCATGTCGCGCTGTTGCACGGCAATCCCGCCTTCCGGCGGGCCTATGACCATGCCGCGGAAATCGTCTGCGACGGTTTTCCGGTCCATTACTATGCCAGACTGCGGGGCGCGCCCTCACCCGGCCGGGTGACAGGATGCGATATCGTCATGGACATCATGCGCCGCCGTTCTTTTCCCGCGCGGCATCGCTTTTTCTTCGTCGTCGACAACCAGGCGGCCGCCGCCGCGACCCGCGCCTGGGCGGAGGAACGCGGCCTCGCCAGCCAGACGGCGGTGCCGGATTTTGGCTTCGAGACGGACGCCGCGCGCAGCGACGCGCTGATCGAGGCGATCCGCGCGCATCGCACGACCATTCTGTTCATGGGGCTCGGCGCGCCGAAGAGTGAGATCTTCGTCGACGCGCACCGCGACCGCTTGCCCGCGTGCTGGGCGCTGTGTGTCGGCCAAGCGGTGAAGATGGCGCTGGGTCTGACCCCAACGCCGCCCGGCCTGGTGAAGGCGCTCAATCTCGAATGGGCGTGGCGCATTATCCTGGAGCCGCGCCGTATGATCGGACGTTACGTCTTTTCGGCGGGCGGTTTCCTCGCCGCCGTGGTGCGGGATTTGCGATGAGCGGGGAAACTCACCCAGCCCAGCGCAAGGCTATTATCCCACCGACATATTAAGCATTGTTTTCATGCGCTTTGGGCCGGGCCTCGCGTGAGCCGACCCTGCCTTCGCGGCAACCGGCCGCGCGAACGATCTTCACATGCTCACATACAATGGGAAACGCCGTGACGCCGCCAAATGAATGAGGCGGGCTCGGTCGCGAAGCCGTTCACGGCCGCCGCAGCGCTCATGCTCGCCGCGGCCGGCGGAAATCGTGAAAAACAGGGGGACCTTTCAGCCCCCCTGCTCCATCTCGCGCTGTCCTAAATCAGCTTCGGATCCATGCCGCGGCCCGAGATCTGCACGTCGAAACCATCCGGATCGACGATATGGAAGCTATTGTCCGTATCCGGGCGCGGATCGAAGCCACGGCGTTTCAACTCGGCTTCCACCGCCGCTTTGTCCCAGGTGTCGATCGTGTAGGCCACATGATCGATGGTGCCCGGCGCGCGGCCGTCGCGGGCGTTGCGCGCCACGACGAAGCTGTTGCCGAACTCGAGGAAGCACTGGGTCTTGTTGTTGTCGTGCGACGGGGTCATCCCCATGAGATCCTGATAGAAGGCCGCCGTCTTCTTGTAATCCTTCACATTGTAGGACAGGTGATTGACGGCCACCGTCTTAAAACCCTTGTTCGGCTCGGCCGCGATCACCGGCGCGGCGGAGGCCGCCGCCGTGACCGCCAATGTTGAAATGAGTTGGCGGCGCGACATTTTGCCGCGCTCGAAATCGCCCAGCAGTTTCGAAATGACTTCTTCCATGGCGTCCTCCCTTGTTCGATGCCGCCAGGATGGTGGCACGAATCCCGCCCCGCCCGGGAGACCAGAACGCCTCGCTTCACTGCTCCGTGAAGACAAAAAAACAGGGGGCCCGGTGGGCCCCCTGTCATCTCGTTTCCTTGAAGGATCCCTTAGGCGAGGATTTCGCCGATTTCCTTCGAGGTGAGGTTGCTCTTGGTGCCCCACGACGGAACGTCGAGGCCCATGATGCGCATCGCCGTGTAGCCGAGGCGCGTCGTCGCGGTGGCGCCACCGTCGATGTGCAGACCCGACTTCACCTTGCCGCCAGCGCGGCCAGCGGTGAACAGGGCCATACCGTCGAGCGCGTGAATGCGCGCGAGGCCGTGGTCGCTGTTCGCCATGATGAAGCAGTTATCGAGCAAGCTGCCGGCGCCTTCCTTGAACTCCGCGAAGGACTTCACGTAGTAGGCCCAATTTTCCATCGCGCGGCGCGTGAACCACGAGCAGGTCGGCTGGTAATCGAGGGCGGTATCCCACGGCTCTTCATGCGTCGCGGTGTGGGACGGCTTCTCGAAGCCGGCCTTCGTCGCACTGTTGCCGCCGTAGGACATATTGAACACGCGGGTCTGATCGCAGGCCACGGCCATGACCATCAGATCGGTGATGATCTTGTGGCGCGAGGCGATGATCGTGACGTCGGAGCCAACCTTCGTGTCTTCCTTGAGGTTGCCCGGCTTCTTACAGGCCGCGATCGGTTCCGGCTTGGTGAGCTGCTGGTCGAACTGCTTTTCCAGATGACGCAGACCGGTGAAATACTGATCGAGACGCGCCTTGTCGTCGGCGCCGACGGACTTCTCGAGGTCCTTCACATCATCGAGAACGCCGGAGATGGCGCTCTTGCGCACCATGACCTTCGGGCTCGGCGTGAACGTCGGCGCGTTCGGGTCTTGGAAATCCGGCCCGAACAGACGCGAGTAGAACTTGAGGCCCGAGACTTCCGAGGCGTTCGGGGTCGTCGGGTTGTCGTAGGAGAAGGTGTCGCGCGCGTTGCCGTCGGCGGACGCCGTCAGCATCTTGTAACGCGTGGTGCGGCCGATTTGGTTGGCGATGGTCACGTCCACGGTTTCACCGGGGATGTTGCCGCCGGTCATCGGAGCCGTGCCGGTACGCGAGATCACCCAGCCCGAGAAGTGGCAGAGATTCGGCGCGTTGTCGCGGAACGCGGTGTAGTTCGTCAGCACGTTGAAGTGCTGCTGCACCGGTTTCAGCGCTTCCATTTCCGGCTTCATGTCGTAGCCGGCGCCGAACTTGTTCGGCACGAAGGCCGCCTTGGCGATGCCGAGAGCCCAGTACCAGGTGCCGAAGCGCACCGGCATCGGACGGCCATCGGCCATCGCGTCACCATTGCCGTTCAGGTAGGCGTTCAACAGCGGCAAACCAACCGTTACGGCGCCGCCACCCAGCATGCCGCGAAGGACCCGACGTCTATTGAAGTCGTACATGATGCTTGTCTCCCTTAGTGAGTGGCCGGTACGGCCGAAGCGGTTTTCGCCTCGCCCGCGGCCGGAGCCGCTTCTTTGAATTCCGAAAACGATTTGCTCAACGCGACCGTGCGCAGAAGATCGGGTACGCGATAGCCCGCCTGCTCAAAGCGCGCGTTCAAGAACTTCAGCATCTCGGCATCGTCGTTCGTCGTCTGGCTGCCGGTGCCGTAGGCGTAGACTCGCTTCACCAGACACGAGGTCAGACTGGGATGGTCATGCAGCGCGGCCGCAAGCCCCACGACGTTCGTGTACTGTTTGCCATCGAGATTGCCGCTGGCATCGATGGTCGCACCGCGTTCGCTCGTGCGGTAACGGCCCGAGCCGTCGAAGTTCTCCATCGCCAGGCCGATCGGATCGGTGATGCGATGGCAACCGGCGCACACCGGGTTCTCGAGGTGGAAGTTGACGCGATCACGCTGCGTCTTGTGCTCCGACTTCGGGTTCTCGAGCGCCGAGAAATCGACGTTCGCGGGCGGACGCGGAACCGGCTGGCACAGCAGGAGTTCACGCAGCGCCTTGCCGCGCAACGTCGGCGAGCTGCGGCCCGGATGCGAATGCGAGGCCAGGAAGCTGATGTGCGTCAGCACACCGGCGCGCGGGCTCGAGTCCGGGAATTGGTACTCGATCCAGCCCTTGGTCGTCGGCAGCTGGTACAGCGCGGCCAGCGGCGGCGACAGGAACGTCGTGCGCGTTGTGTACAGGTCGCGGTAATCGCCCTTCTTGGTGATCAGGTGATCGACGACCGTGCGCAAAGTCTGCTCGCGGGCGTCTTCGGCCGTGAGACCGGTGAACGCCGGGTACACCAGCGCGTCCTTGGCCAGCGTGGTCATCTTCTCGAAGTCGTACATGTCGTCGAAGAAGGCACGCAGCCCGTCCTTGAGACGCGGGCTCGCGATCATCATGTCGACGATCTTGGCACGCCCCTTCTCGGTCTGGATCTCGCCCGTTTCGGCGGCCTTCAAAAGCGCTTCGTCCGGCGCCGCATCCCACAGGAAGTAGGACAGACGGGACGCCAGCGAATAGCCGTCGAGGCGCATATGACCCGGGTTCTTCGGATCGGGCTCGGCCGTCTCGGCGATCAGCATCGCCTTCGGGCTCATGAGGACTTCTTCAATGGCGACCGCGAGGCCGGCATAGAAGTCGCCGAGTTTGTCGGCGCTGCTGTTGGCGTGACTGACCAGCTCGGCCAGCTTGTCCTTCTCGAGCGGGCGGCGGAACATCAGGCGGCCGACGCGGTTCAGCACCTGCGACGCGCAAGCGGCATCGGCGGCCTTCTCGTTGGCGGGCTTACAGGTAATGACGAAGTTGCGGCGCGTGGGTTCGATCACCTGCGCGGCGACGAACTGCGCGGTTTTCTGATACAGCTCGAGCTGAGTATCGTTCACGCCCGCGCGCGAGGTGCCGAGGCGCAGGAGGCCGTCGACGCGTTCCACAGGCGCGAATTCCACATCCGGACGCACGTCGGCGCCGAATACATAAGCCAGCGTGTTGAGATACTGATCGCGCGTGATCAAGCGCAGGCGCGGCTCGGCCCCCGAAGACGCCGGTTCCGCCACCGCGGCGACTTGTTTGGCCGCCGCGGTCTTGGCTCCATCACTGCCCGCCGGTCCTGAGCAGCTTGCGAGCGCGAAAGCGGCCACAAGACCGATCGCACTGCCGCGCAGGAGCGAAGAGAAACGTACTTTTGAAGACACTAACAAACCCTCCGTTACTCGCGTGTGCGCGCTTCGGTCGCGGCGGCTTCCGCCGACTGCGTTCCGTGATTGACCATACCGGCGACCTGCGCACCGGGGTGTTGCACAAACACATGCACGAACTTCACGTCGAGCGCCGTGGAGATCGCGGTGTTCTGGCCGTTCGCATCCGGGAACGCGTCGGCATTCTTCATCAGCGCGCGGTACAGGGTCGGGCCGGCCGTGCCGCCGTAGGCCTGGTGACGGGAGTCACGGGTCTTGTGCGAGTGATAATACCAAGTCCACACATCGGCATAGCCGCCCATGTAGCCGTTCGCCTGCGTATCCGTCAGGTTCAGCTGGAAACGCATGTCGCGGTAAAGGATGTCCGGCGCGCCGTCGCGCGGTGCATACACCGAGGCCGCCGGCATGATCAGGTCCTTGGCTTCCGTGGTCAGGACGCCGTCCTTGATCTTGCCCTTGAAGGCCGTGATGTAGCGCTTGCCCCAACGCGTATCGAGCGTCTGCGACCCCCCCGGCAGATATTCATTGCCGGTGGCGTCGGTGATCAGACGGTCGTTACCGCGGTAGGTGGTGACGGTCACATCATCGTCGTTCTGCAGACTATCGACGTCCGTCAGTTCGATGACGAAGATGTTGTAGGCGGCGCGGCGCCATTGCGGCGTCAGCGTCGAAGTCTGGCCGTCGCGGTAGTTAAACGTGCAACCGACGGTACGATAAATCTGGTTGTCGATGCCCTTCTCGCCGGTGTCGGGATCGACATAGTCATTCGGGCCAACCTTACCATCGAGGTTCATGCCGCGGCCGACCTTACCCTGCACTTCGTAGTACGGGACGTCCAATTCCTTCTTGGTCGGGTTCCACAGCTCGCCCTCCCACGCGAGGCGCGTGCCTTCGACAGTGCGCTCGCCGTTCTCGGGATAAAGCTTCTTGAACTGCTCCGGCGGACCGTCGTTCAGCGCCACCGGGCACTGGGTCTTCGCGTCCTTGGCCTGATAGATCGAGCGGTTCTCGAATACCATCACATAGCCGATGGAACGGTTCTGCACGCCGAGCGCGCCTTCTTTCGCGGCCGGTTGTGCGGCCGCCTGTTGCGCGCTGGCGCTCCCCGCCGTCAGCGCGAGGCTGGCAGCGACGGCAAACGCAGAGACCTGAGTGGACAAAATGATGTGTTTCATCGGCGGCCGCTCCCTGAAGTGTCCATATACTGTTTGCGATACTCCTCGCGGGTGAAGAAGGCGTGGAATCCATTGATCCACCCGTTGTTCTCACCCCACGAGTCCCCGTACGAATCCCCGGGGTTCGTGTCCTTGAAGAAGTAATACACAGGCCGGTCGCGATACGTCCAAATGCGCGTCGCGTTCGGCGCGCCCTCTTCGACGTACTTACCGGTGCTCGTGTCGATCGTCTTGATCTGCCAGATGCGCGAGGTCGAGCGCTCGTTCGCGTTCGCGGTCACGTAGGGGAACTGCGTGACGCAGCGCTTCGGATCGCCGCCGCCGCAGATCGCGAGACGGTATTTCTGATTCAGCGACGGGTGATCGCAAATCTGCTGATCAAGCGTGTCGTCGATGCAGGTGTAAATATATATGGTGCGGCCTTCGGCATTGGCCAGCACCTGACCGCCGGGGGCGTCCTGAACCGCAAAACCCTTTGGGAACGCCGGCGCGGGTTGTGTGAACACATTGTGCCAGCCCGGGATGTCCGAGCCATGGAACGCGGCGCGCTGTTCTTCTCCGACCAGCGAATAAAGCGGCTTCTTGCGATACGTCCACTGGAACACGCCCGGAGAACGTTCGATCACGCCCCAATCGCCATGCACTTTCGGCGCAGACGCATGCGCGAGCATCGGCGCGAAGGTTTCCTGGCAGGCCGCATCGCAGTTCGACTTGTTGGCCCCATCGCGGTCCCACACATAAACCGAGAACCCCTTGATGTCGGTGAGCATGCGGCCCAACGGCAGGGTCACGACCTCAAACTGCGCGGGCACATCGGCTTCCGGGCCGATCGGCTTGCGCTTCGCGCCCGAATCACCGCCCGCATGCAGCTTGCCCGAATCGAACACATCGCCTGGCTCGCGGTCGAGAACGGAGGTGTAGGCGGCCAGACCGTCATAAGCCCACTGCTTGGCGCCGTCCGGACGCTCGACGATGGTCCACTTCCCAACCGGCTTCGCGCCGGCATCGGCGAGGAACGGCGGCCACATCGACGTACAAGACGGACGCGTATTGACGTCCACTTCGATGAGGTTGGGCGGATAGGGTTCGTGGAAACCCGCGGTCACCCGCGTGACTTTGTCGGTGCAGGTCGGCTTGCCTTCACGCTCGCCGCGCACACCCTGGTCGTTCTGATCGTTTTCCGGCCACACATACAGCGTATGGCCCGCCGCGGTCGCGAACACGGGACCGTCGACCTCGGTGCCGAGCACTTGAACGCCGGCGGGCATGAGCTCGGCGATGAAGGCCTCGACCGGCACTTTGCTTTTCTGGGTCTGCGCATACGCGCCAGCGCCCGCAAACATGACAACGGCGGCCGCAGCAAAATGCGTAGCGCAACGAAGGTTCAGCATGCCTCTCCTCATTTGAACCAAAGCCCTTTTTGGGCGAATACAGCTTGAGCGCAGGCACGTTATTTCGGACGTGCCCCTCCTCGCTCCAAAGCGATTGTTTCTTTTACCACAGTGTGTGTGGTTTCCGCCCAGCTTTTTACAATTTCATCACGAAAAATCTTCGTGAATTCAAAGGCCTCGCCGACCAATCGGCGGTCCTCCGCGCAAGGTCGCCAGATGTGCCCAAAAATGTAACAACCCGCCCCTAATAGGCTGGTATCACTGAACGAATCATGGCTTCGACGCAGCGCACAAATACAAGACGCCACACCACAGACACGCGTTCGGCAAAAACCTGCTCGGCGAATTATTGCCGATACACGCGTGTAACAGAAAGAAAAAACCTCAGCCCTAGGCCGCAAATCGGACCCAAAGCGCGCCTCAGCGCCCGCTGATCGCCAGAGTCGGGGGGCTAGGCCGCGCTTTCCGGCGCGCGCAGATACGGCTCGACTTTGCCCTTGAGCGTGATGGTCATCGGATTGCCACGGCGGTCGAGCGTCTTACCGGCCGCGACTTTGATCCAGCCTTCACTGACGCAATATTCCTCGACGTTATTCTTCTCGACACCGTTGAAGCGCACGCCCACGTCCTTTTTCAGGACCTCTTCGTTGTAGTGCGGGCTCTGCGGATTGACGGACAGACGGTCGGGAAGTGTTTCGGTCATGCGTAAACTCGTCGTTGGGGTCGCCCTGCTCCGCTGGAGCTACGCAGGGCATCCTGCTTCGCGCCTACGATGCAGACAATCCTGCGAAGCGCCGGAGGCGCGAAGCAGGATGGTGGAGGGAGAAGGATTCGAACCTTCGTAGACATAAGTCGGCAGATTTACAGTCTGCTGCCATTGACCGCTCGGCCATCCCTCCATGAACCTAAGCATCTGGCATAACTCAAATTTTCGCCACGCGGGCGTACGCCTGAGATCATGCCGCAGCGCGACTTTGTGAGACCGCGCCTACCGCTTCGTTCGCGGCGCGTTCTAAAGGCTTCGGCGGCGAACGCCAAATGTTTTTTTTCAACGCGTTATTCGGCGTCTAAGTTTCGGGAATCTCGGCAAAAGCCGAAAATAAAACACGCCGCATGGTCCTTACTTGTCAACGCGCGCGAACATCGTTACGCCGGGCTCAAAAGGACCATCCAAAATGTCAAAACACCCTCGTTCTCAAAGGCCTGGATCAAAAGGCGGGCCGCAGGGCCGCCGCTCGACCCCGCTGGCCGAGCGCCAACCGGGCCGCCCTGAGTCTCCGCGCGGCGAGCGCAAGGACGCGCCGGCCCATAAATCGGGTGAAGTCTGGCTTTACGGCCATCACGCGGTCGCCGCCGCCATCACCAATCCCTCCCGCAAGGTTCTGCGGCTTATGGGCACCGCCGAAGCCCTCGCGAAGCTGGCCGCGGACGCGGGCGAGCTTGGCAATGCGCGCACCTGTTCACGCCGCGAGATCGACGCGGTTGTCGGCGAAGACGCCGTGCATCAGGGCATCGCGATGCTCACGCGCGCGCTCGATCACAATCTCACCGACGTGCTCGAGCTTTCGAGCGCCAATCCCAACGCGTGCATCATGGTGCTCGATCAAGTCACCGATCCGCACAACGTCGGCGCCATCTTGCGCTCGGCGGCGGCGTTCGGAGCGGTCGCGGTGATCGCACCGGACCGCCACGCACCCGAGGAAAACGGCGTCATGGCGAAATCGGCGTCCGGCGCTCTGGACAAGATTGCCTACGTGAAAACCACCAACCTCGTGCGCGCGCTCGAGGAGATCAAGGAACACCAGTTCTGGGTCGTCGGCCTCGACGCCCACGCCAAGGACATGGTCGGCCAAGTCAAACTCGGCGGCCGGATCGCGCTCGTGCTCGGCGCCGAGGGCGAAGGCGTGCGCCGCCTCGTGCTCGAAACCTGCGATCACGTCGCGAAGCTGCCGATGGCCGGCGATATGGAAAGCCTGAACGTCTCCAACGCCGCCGCCGTCGCGCTTTATGAAAAAGTGCGCCAGGACGCCGGGAAATAGCGGGTATTTACGGGAGTTGCCCTTTTGAGGGCCCGGCCCTATTTTCCCGGCCTCTTTGAATGGGTATGCCGGATTAGCTCAGCGGTAGAGCAGCGGTTTTGTAAACCGAAGGTCGGGGGTTCAATCCCCTCATCCGGCACCATTTCCCGCGCCCCGTCTACGCCTCGTAGCCGAATTCCTCGAAATCCGACCGGTAGAGCCGGTGGACGATGGCGCGGAGCTCCGGCGAATAGGGATCTCTCTTCTCGCGCCGCGAGGCGTTCTCCCGCGGCAGCGCCGCCTCGTCGAGGACGC
>JAIUPE010000050.1 GCA_020160875.1 Pseudomonadota bacterium | reverse complement strand
GAACGGCTTCAAGGCCTTCTGGCTGCGCGACGACTTCTTCGGAAACACTTACTAGCTTCGCGGGAGAGAACGATGCTGCGTAAGGTTCAAAATATCTGCACGGCGGCGATGTTTGTCGCGGGACTCGGTGCGAGTGGCGCGATGGCCGATGACACGCTGCAAGGCCCCGTGCGCAACCGCACGATCAGCTATGCCACGGTGACGATGCACTGGTCGGTGTATCAGACAGCGGACGCCAAGGCCGAGTGCCCCGACGGTCTCAACGATTACGGTCCACGCGAAGTCTTCAAATCCTACTTCGGCGACGGTAAGGGCAGGTCCGTGGTCGACACGCAGCTTGCGCGCGAAGGCTTCAAATATTTTCCGCTCGATACCGAAGACAAGCTTCCCTACCACCACGCTGGCGGGAAGATCTCCAACGGCATCAATCTCGACGGCAAGGTGAAGGACGGCGACTTCGTCAATCAGGATGGCGAGAAGGGCGTCGACAACAATCTCTACCGCGTCATCGGGTGCGCGCGTATCTATCGCGGCCCCGACGGCGCGATCTTTTTCTTCGCCACCAAGCAGGTGCGCGACTACACCTTCAACCGCACCATGATCGAGATCAGCGAGGTCGACGATCTCGCCAACGATCCCGATGTCTCGGTCACCTTCTATCGCGGCATGGATCCCCTCATGCAGGACGCGTCCGGCGCGCTCGTCGTCGCGGGCGGGACGCAGCGTCCCGACATGAAGTTCGGCAAACGTCTCATTCGCCGCACGAAGGGCAAGATCGAGAACGGCATGCTGCTCACCGATCCGATCGAGTCCATGATGGTTCCGTGGGAGGTTTTCCCGCCGGTGCCCGATTATCTTCTTATGAAGGGCGCGCGCTTCAGCTTGCGCCTGACGCCCGAACGCGCGGAAGGCGTTTTGGCCGGTTATGCGGATGTCGAGAAGATGTACGCGCATGCGACCACCTGGTCGACGCATCACTTCAGCTATGGCCAGCACGACGCGCCGCGCTTCTACCGTGAACTGAACAAGATGGCCGATGGTTATCCCGACAAGGACGGCAAGATGACCGCGATTTCCTCGGCGCTGCAGCTCAATATGATCCAGGTGTTCATCGATCATGGGGACGACCCCAAGACCGCCGACGCCGCACCTTTGAATCAATCAAAAGCGGACCCTCGCGCGGACCGTGAATAAGGCCGCGAAGGTTTTGAACCAAAACATTTTTGGGGCTTAAAAGACACAGTGACCGGGAATAGGGCGGCGCGACCGGCCTAGTGGGGGTGCCCTATGCTTGAAATGCGTTTCCCGACCGGTCATTCTGCTAATTGCAGAGGCTAAGTCCGTGCGGGTGGCGCGGGGTTTTCGGGCCACATGCGGGGAGAACTAACACAACATTTTCTACGGACGCCGGGCGTTTGTGCGCACTGGCGTGATCGTTCTTAGACGCTACGTGGAAGCGCGCGTCGCGCGTCCACGTCAATCATGGGGGAGTATGCATGACCACGTTTGTTCGCGCCGGTTCGTTCCGTTCTCGTTCGGCGCTCTCGTTGCTGACGCTTGCGTGTCTTGGTTCAACCTGTCTCAGCAGCGCGGCCTTCGCCCAAGCGCAGCAGGCACAGGCGCCGGCAGCCGCGGTTGACGAAATCGTCGTCACCGGTACGCGCGTGGTGCGCGACGGCTACGAAGCGCCGACGCCCGTTTCTGTCATCGGTATCGAACAGCTCGACAACGCCGCCACGTCGAACCTCGCCGACGCCATCAACCAGCTGCCGACCCTCGTGAACAGCGCTTCGCCGCAATCGTCGGCGGCGAATACCACCTCCGGGCAGTCCGCCATCAACGGCCTCTCGCTGCGCGGCCTCGGCATTTCGCGTACCCTGGTGCTTCTCAACGGTCAGCGTACGGTCGGCTCGAACTTGACCGGCGCGGTCGATATCAGCGAATTGCCGCAGAGCTTGATCGAACGCGTGGATGTCGTGACCGGCGGCGCGTCCGCCGCGTACGGTTCGGATGCGCTCTCGGGCGTGATCAACTTCGTGCTCGATACCGACTTCACCGGATTCAAGGCCGAACTCTCGGGCGGTCTCACCACCTACGGCGACGCTCCCAACTATAAGGTCAACGCCGCGTTCGGCACGCCGTTCGCGGGCGGCCGTGGCCACTTCCTGGTGTACGGCGAACATGCCTGGGATGACGGCCTGTTGATCTACGATCGCCCATGGACGCGCGAAGGTCACAGCTACATCAACAACCCCGCCTTCGCCCCCGGCAATGGACAGCCGGCGATCATTCGCACGACCCGCGTGGCCATCGGCAACGCAAGCTGGGGCGGTACCATCGTATCGGGTCCGTTGAAGGGCACGTCGTTCGGTCCGAGCGGTTCGATCTACCAACTGGCCTACGGGGATATCGTCGCGGGCGCGCTGATGCGCGGCGGCAGCTGGGATGCGCAGAACGTCGTCTCGGTGCGCGGCGTCGCGGCGCAGCCGCAGCAGAACCGCCAGGACGTGTTCACGCGTGTCAGCTACGACGTCAGCGACAATATCAACGTCTACGCCCAAGGCGCATGGGGACACCTCTACTCCTATTCGTCCGGCGCGCCGAACTTCCGGCCCGGGAATCAAGTGGTGCGGGTCGACAACGCCTACCTCCCCGAGTCGCTTCGCCCCACCCTGGAGGCCGCCGGCTCGACCTTCACCATGGGCACGCTCAACTGGGATCTCGATAACTTCCGCGCGGTCTACGACCGTCGTGTGCTCCGCTTCCTGACCGGCGCGAACGGCGACTTCAACGCCATGGATACCGACTGGAAGTGGGACGCCTACTTCAGCGTCGGCCAGGCCTTCGGGACTTTGCAGTCCCGCGGCGCCATGGACGTTCCGCGCTATCTGCAGGCGGCCGATGCGGTCCGCAACCCGGCGACCGGCGCCATTGTGTGCCGCTCGACCCTCACCGACCCCGGCAACGGCTGCGTGCCCTACAATCTGTTCGGTATCGGTGTGAACAGCGCGGCCGCGGTCAACTATCTGCAAGGCCGTTACGGATGGAACCTCCAACGTCTCAATCAGAAGGTCGCCGCGCTCAGCTTCACCGGCGAGCCGTTCTCGACATGGGCCGGCCCGGTTTCGACGGCGTTCGGTTACGAATGGCGCCGCGAAAGAATGCGCCAGGTGACCGATCCGGAAGAGCAGGCAAACCCGACCATCTGGTTCCAGGCGGCGGGTCAGCCTTACACCGGCGCCTTCACGGTGAACGACTTCTTCGCCGAAACCGTCGTGCCGCTGGCCAAGGACGAAAGCTGGGCAACGGCGCTCGACTTGAACGCCGCTGTGCGCGCAACGCATTATTCCACCTACGGCTGGGTCGCGACCTGGAAAGCGGGTGCAACCTGGAGCCCGTTCGACGACCTGCGCTTCCGCTTCACGCAGTCGCGCAACATCCGCTCGCCGACGCTGGTCGATCTCTATCAGGCGGGTTCGACCTCGCGCAGCACGTTGACGGACCCGTTCAACGGCAACGTGGCCACCAACACCGAGTTCACCACGCGCGGCAATCCGAACCTCGGGCCTGAAAAGTCCAGCGATACCGGGATCGGCGTGGTTTATCAGCCGTCGTGGTTCGAAGGTTTCAGCGCCTCGATCGATTACTATCGCATCAAGATCAAGGATGCGGTGAACCTTCCGGGGACGCAGGACATCATGAACCTGTGTTTCCAGGGCAATCAAACGGCCTGCCAGTCGTTCACGCGTGAAGGCAGCGGTGCGTCGGCGTTGATCAAGATTGCCGTCCAGCCGCAAAACTTCGCGACGGAAACGGCAAGGGGCATCGACTTCGAAGCGAGTTATTCAATGCCTCTGGCGAACGTCTCGGACTCGCTTGACGGCACGCTTGGCCTGCGCTTCCTCGCCACCCATTTCATCGATTACACCGTCAATACGGGCATCCCGAATCAGCTCGTGTTCGACTACGCCGGTGTGAACGGTTCGGGCGGGGGTCTCGG
This sequence comes from Pseudomonadota bacterium, assembly GCA_020160875.1. Lineage (GTDB taxonomy): Bacteria > Pseudomonadota > Alphaproteobacteria > Rhodospirillales > Rhodospirillaceae > SHVO01. The sequence goes on along the minus strand of JAIUPE010000050.1, from coordinate 19,955 downwards.
CGGCGGTGGAAACGGCGTTCCGAGTTGGCGTGTCAACTCGTCGATCCAGTACGCGTTGGACCCGATTAGCGTCGGTTTCAACGTCCGTTGGATCTCGTCGGGCATCAACTCGGTCACCAACTTCGAGTGCGCCTCGGGTTGTCCGACAGGGCTGTCGCCGCAATTGCTTACGGTTGACGACAACAGTGTCGACAGCGCGATGTATGTCGATTTCAACGCCGCCTATACGATGGAGCTGGGTGCAACGGCCGAGACCGAGCTGTTCCTCAACATCCGCAACATCGCGAATGCCGACCCGGCGATCGCGGTGCGCGGTCCGGGCGGTTCGAGCTTCGACTTCGCGCCGACGCCCGCGGGCGGCAACTACGACGTTCTCGGCCGCGTGTTCCGCGTGGGCGTGAAGTTCAAGATGTAGGCATAGCAAGACGGAAGACACTTCGTGCGGGCGCCTGGGCCAAAATGCCTCGGCGCCCGTACAAACATAAGGGGGAGAGTATTCATGAACTCGGTTGGTCGTGTTTCGCGTTCGCGTTCGGCGCTGTCGCTCCTGACACTCGCGTGTCTTGGTTCAACGTGCCTCAGCAGCGCGGCCTTCGCGCAGGCCCAGCAGGCGCAGGCGCCCGCCGCGGCGGTTGACGAAATCGTCGTCACCGGCACGCGCGTCGTGCGTGACGGCTATGAAGCGCCGACGCCGGTCTCGGTCATCGGCATCGAGCAGCTCGATAACGCCGCGACGTCGAACCTCGCTGACGCGATCAATCAGCTTCCGGCTGTGATGAACAGCGCCTCGCCGCAATCCTCGGCCACCAACACCACCTCCGGCCAGTCGGCCATCAACGCACTGTCGTTGCGCGGCCTCGGCATCTCACGCACCCTCGTGCTCCTCAACGGTCAACGCACCGTGGGTTCGAACCTCACGGGCGCGGTGGATGTCAGCGAACTTCCGCAGCACCTGATCGAACGCGTGGACGTGGTGACCGGCGGCGCGTCGGCGGCTTACGGTTCGGACGCGCTCTCGGGCGTGGTCAACTTCGTGCTCGATACCGACTTCGTCGGCTTCAAGGGTGAAGTCTCGGGCGGCCTCACCACCTACGGCGATATGCCGAACTACAAGGTCAACGCCGCGTTTGGAACGGCTTTCGCCGGCGGGCGCGGTCACTTCCTCCTGTCGGGCGAACATGTGTGGGATGACGGTCTCCTGGTTTATGACCGTCCGTGGACACGCCAGGGATACAGCTTCATCAACAATCCGGCCTTCGTGGCGGGGAACGGCCAGCCGGCCATCATCCGCACCGACAAAGTCTCCGTCGGAAATGCGAGCTGGGGCGGCACCATCGTTTCCGGCCCGCTCAAGGGCACGGCGTTCGGTCCGGGCGGCTCGATCTATCAAATCGCCTACGGCGATATTTACACCGGCGCGCTGATGCGCGGCGGCAGTTGGGATGCGCTCAATGTGATCTCGGTGCGCGGCGCCGCGGCGCAGCCGCAGCAGAACCGCCAGGACGTGTTCACGCGCGCGAGCTATGATGTCAGCGATGATGTCACGGTCTATGCGCAAGCCGCGTGGGGCCATCTCTATTCATATTCGTCGGGCGCGCCGAACTTCTTCCCCGGCAACCTGACCGTCGCCGCCGACAACGCGTTCCTGCCGGATTCGCTGCGTCCGGCGCTCGCGGCGGCGGGCTCGACCTTCACCATGGGCACGCTCAACTGGGATCTCGACAACTTCCGCGCCGTCTATGACCGCCGCGTGCTCCGGTTCCTGACGGGCGCCGAGGGCACCTTCGACGCCGGCGGCACCGATTGGAAGTGGGACGCGCATCTCGGTGTCGGCCAGATGTTCGGCACCTTGCAGTCGCGCGGCGCCATCGATCGTACGCGCTATCCGCTCGCCGTGGATGCCGTGCGCAATCCGGCGACCGGCGCCATCGTTTGCCGCTCGACCCTCGCCAACCCGACCAACGGCTGCGTGCCATACAACGTGTTCGGTATCGGCGTGAACAGCCAGGCCGCCGTGGACTACTTGCAGGGTCGTTACGGTTGGAACCTGCAACGCCTCAATCAGAAGGTCGGCGCGATCAACTTTACCGGCGAGCCCTTCTCGACGTGGGCGGGCCCCGTTTCCACGGCGTTCGGTTATGAATATCGCCACGAGAAGATGCGCCAGGTGGTCGATCCGGAAGAAATCGCGAACCCCACGATTTGGTTCCAGGCCGCCGGTCAGCCCTACACGGGCGCGTTCACCGTGCATGATCTTTATCTCGAAACGGTGATCCCGCTCGCGAAAGATGAAAGCTGGGCCGCGGCGTTCGATCTCAACAACGCGGTGCGCTTCACCCATTATTCCACCTACGGCTCGGTCGTGACGTGGAAAGCGGGCGCGAGCTGGTCGCCGTTCGACGATCTGCGCTTCCGCGTCACGCAGTCGCGCAACATCCGCTCGCCGACGCTGGTCGACCTCTATCAGGCGGGCTCGACCTCGCGTAGCTCGTCGCTCGATACGTTCAAGACGCCGGCCGTCACCATCAATAGCCAGGTGACCTCGCGCGGGAACCCGAACCTCGGACCTGAGAAGTCGAACGACACGGGGATCGGCGTGGTCTATCAGCCGTCGTGGTTCGCGGGCTTCAGCGCGTCCATCGATTACTACCGCATCAAGATCAAGGATGCGGTCAACAGCATCGGTGCGCAGGATCTCATCAACTTCTGTGTGTCCGGAAATACGGTCGCCTGTCAGTCCGTCATCCGCACGGGCACCGGTACAGCGGCGGAGCAGTTGGAAATCACCGTTCAGCCGCAGAACTTCGCGACCGAACTTGCGCGTGGGGTGGACATCGAAGCCAGCTACACGATGCCGCTCTCCAATCTCAGCGACGGACTCGACGGCAACCTGGGCCTGCGTATGCTGGCCACGCACTATCTCGACTACAAGACCTTCAGCGGCATCCCGGGCGATATCGAGATTCAGTATGCCGGCGTGAACGGTTCCGGCGCCGGCCTCGGCGGCGGCGGCGGGGGTGTGCCGAGCTGGCGTATCAACTCGACGGTTTCCTATGCGCTCGATCCGATCAGCGTCGGCTTTGCCTTCCGTTGGATCTCCAGCGGCAAGAACATCGCGACGTGGATTGAATGTGCGTCGGGCTGTCCGGCGCCCACCACGGTGAAGCAAACGGTCAACGACAACAGCGTCGCCTCCGCGCTCTACATCGACTTCAACGCCGGTTACACGGTGAATTTCACGGAAACCGCCGAAGCGGAATTGTTCCTCAACATCCGCAATATCGCGAACCGCGATCCGTCGATTGCCGTCAAAGGTCCAGGCGGCACCAGCTTCGACTTCGCGCCGGCGCCGTCGGGCGGCGCCTATGACGTTCTCGGCCGCGTCTTCCGCGCGGGCGTGAAGTTCAAAATGTAACTGTCTGTTCAACGACCCATCGAAGTCCGGGCGCCCGGCCGAAAGGCCGCGGCGCCCGGATGCTTTTTAAGCGCGGCTTAAAAGCGGTTTGTTTTGGCCGAAAAGCCACACTGCTTTGTAATCGCTGATGCGCGCGGGGGCGTCGCTTGAAATTTCCCGACCGCGCGTTCTATTAATCGCCCCGCTATGAACCCGGACCCTGGCGCCTCCCCCCAACTTTGCCAGGGACGGTGGGAGCACGACGAAAATATTGGAAGTCCGACGCCGCCGGGGCGTGCAAGCCCCCGCGCGGCGCTGGTGTCAGGAAGCGTGAGTGCGAGATGCGCTCACGCCAGTCACAAGGGAGTATTTATGTATTCGGTAGGTCGTTTTACCCGTTCGCGTTCGGCGCTGTCGGTGCTGACGCTCGCGTGCCTTAGCTCTACGTGCCTCAGCGGCGCCGCTTTCGCGCAGCAGCAACCTGAAGTCGCCGCGGTCGACGAGATCGTCGTCACCGGGACGCGCGTTGTGCGCGATGGTTACGAAGCGCCGACGCCGGTCTCGGTCATCGGCATCGAGCAGCTCGAGAACCAGGCTACGTCGAACCTCGCGGACTCCATCAACCAGCTCCCGACCCTCGTCGGCAGCTCGACCCCGCAAGGCTCCGTCGCCAACACCACCTCCGGCCAGGGCGCCATCAACGGCCTCTCGCTGCGCGGTCTCGGCACCTCGCGCACCCTGGTGCTCCTGAACGGCCAGCGCACCGTCGGTTCGATCCTCACCGGCGTCGTGGATATCAGCGAACTCCCGCAAACTCTGATCGAACGCGTCGACGTCGTCACGGGCGGCGCCAGCGCCGCTTATGGTTCCGACGCGCTCTCGGGCGTGGTCAACTTCGTGCTCGACACCGACTTCACCGGCTTCAAGTCCGAAGTCTCGGGCGGCATCACCACTTACGGCGATGCGCCGAACTACAAGATCAACATGACCTACGGCACGCCGTTCGCCGGCGGCCGCGGTCACTTCCTGCTCTCGGGCGAGCACTCGTGGGAAAACGGCCTGCTCATCGGCGACCGCCCGTGGAACCGCGAAGGCTATAGCTTCATCAACAACCCGGCCTACACGGCCACCAACGGCCAGCCGAACCTGCTGCGCACTTCGCAGGTCGCGCTCGGCCCGATCGCCAGCTGGGGCGGCACCTTTGCCGTCGCCCCGACGCACCCGCTCTACGGCGTGTCCTTCGGTCCGGGCGGCACGCAGTACAAGCTTGCCATCGGCGATATCGTGCAGGGCCAGCTCATGCGTGGCGGTTCGTGGGAATCGCAGCAGATCGCACCCGTCCGCGGCGTCGCGTTCCAGCCCAAGCAAAACCGTCAGGACGTCTTCGCCCGCGTCAGCTACGACGTCAGCGACAACGTCAACGTTTACGCGCACGCCGCGTGGGGCCACCTCGGCTCTTACTCGACCGGCGCGCCGAACTTCTTCCCGGGCAACCTCGCGCTCCGCACGGACAATGCGTTCCTGCCGGCCAGCCTGCGTCCGGTCCTCGAGCCGGCCGGCGTCACCACCGGTTTCAACTTCGGCACGATGAACTGGGATCTGGACAGCTTCCACGCCGTCTATGATCGCCGCGTGCTGCGCTTCCTCGTCGGCGCCACCGGCGACTTCGAAGCCGTCGACACCGATTGGACCTGGGACATGTATCTCGGCAACGGCGAAGCCTTCGGCTCGCTGAAGTCGATCGGCGCCATGGACCGCACGCGTTATGCCTTGGCGGTCGACGCCGTGCGTAACCCGGCCAACGGCGCCATCGTGTGCCGCTCGACCCTCACCGATCCGAACAACGGCTGCGTGCCGTACAACGTGTTCGGCACGGGTGTGAACAGCGCCGCCGCGGTCAATTACATCCAGGGCCGCTACGGCTGGAACAACCACCGCCTCAACCAGAAGGTCGCCGCGCTTTCTTTCACCGGCAATCCGTTTGAAACGTGGGCGGGCCCGATCTCCACGGCGTTCGGTTATGAATATCGCGGCGAAAGCATGCGCCAGATTTCGGATCCCGAAGAACAGGCAAATCCGACGATCTGGTTCCAGGCCGCCGGTCAGCCCTACACCGGTCAGGTGAAGGTGCACGACGTGTTCCTGGAAACCGTCGTTCCGCTCGCGAAGGACGAAAGCTGGGCCACGGCGCTCGATCTCAACGGCGCGGTGCGCGGCACGCACTATTCGACCTACGGCTGGGTCGGTACGTGGAAAGTCGGCGCCACCTATAGCCCGTTCGACGATCTGCGCTTCCGCATCACGCAGTCGCGCAACATCCGCTCGCCGACGCTGGTCGATCTCTATCAGGGTGGCTCCACCGCCCGCAGCTCGACGACGGATCCGTTCAACGGCAACCGCACCGTCAACAGCCAGACCACCACGCGCGGCAACCCGAACCTCGGTCCTGAAAAGTCGTCCGACACGGGGATCGGCGTCGTGTATCAACCGTCGTGGTTCGAAGGCTTCAGCGCCTCGGTCGATTACTACCGCATCAAGATCAAGGACGCGGTGAACCAGCTCGGCGGCGTCGAACTGCTCACGCTCTGCCAAAACGGCAATCAGGTCGCGTGCGGCACGTTCACGCGTCAGGACGTCGGCCTGCCGACCGAACAGATCAACTTCATCGTTTCGCCGCAGAATTTCGCGACCGAACGCGCGAAGGGGATCGACTTCGAAGCCAGCTACGCGCTTCCGCTTTCAACGCTGTCTGACTCCATGGACGGCAACCTCGCGCTGCGCATGCTCGCCACGCACTACATCTCCTACACGGTGTTCAGCGGCGTGCCGGGCGATACGCCGATCGAATATGCCGGTGCTCCGGGAACGTCCGGCAGCAACATCGGCGGCGGCGGCGGCGGTTTGCCGGATTGGCGCATCAACAGCTCGATCAACTATTCGCTCGATCCGGTCGCGCTGGGCTTCACCTTCCGCTACATCTCCGCGGGCCGGAACAACGCGACTTACATCGAGTGCCAGACGGGCTGCCCGGCTTCCGCCGGCATCCGCCTGACCACCGACAACAATCAGGTCGAAAGCTCGTTCCTGATCGACTTCAACTCGTCGTACACGATGAACTTCGGCGAGACGTCGGAAGCCGAGCTGTTCTTCAATGTCCGTAACCTGTTCAACACGGATCCGCCGATTGCGGTGCGTGGTCCGGGCGGTTCCAGCTGGGACTTCCCGCCGACCAACCAGGGTCTCTACGACATCATGGGCCGCATCTTCCGCGCCGGCGTGAAGTTCAAGATGTAGTCGGATTGTCCGAGGAATGAGGTGTCCGGGCGCCGGGCCGAAAGGCTTGGGCGCCCGGATGCTTTTGAGACCGGTTAAGATCGGTGACTATTTAATGTGCGGTGCGAAGAGATAACGCCGCGCTGCATCGGATCTGCATAAGCCGTATGCAGCCTTATGCGCCGTTGCCAAAAAGCGGTTGTCAGAAATGACACATGTTGCTTCAAATCGCGGCGAGGACGGGTCGTAGCGGGTCGCCTCCGCTTGATATTCTTTTCCCGACCGGTCATTCTATTAATAGGGAGTTCTAAAGCCGCGCCGTGGGAGGTCGTATCACGGGCGGAGGGAGCACACTCGAAATCGCATCGGCTCTCGGTGGGGCGCTTCGGCGCCCCGTCCTGTATGTCGCGCAATCACCACTGTCGGCAGCAATGCCATGCGGGCGGCCGCATTTTCGACCGCACGCCTTTCTTGAAGGGGATCCTCAAGCATGAAATCCGTTAGTGTTTTGAATTGGAATAAATCGCTCTTTACGCTGGCCTGCCTTGGCTCGACCTGTTTGAGCTCGCTCGCCTTTGCCCAAGCCGCGGCGCAGACTGCGCAAGCGCCGGCCGTCGACGAAATCGTCGTGACCGGTACGCGCGTCGTCCGTGACGGCTACGAAGCTCCGACCCCCGTGTCGGTCATCGGCATCGAGAACCTGCAGAACATCGCGACCTCCAACCTCGCGGACTCCATCAACCAGCTCCCGACCCTGGTCGGCAGCTCGACGCCGTCCACCACGGCCACCACCACCACCACCGGCACGTCGGCCATTAACGGCCTCAACCTGCGCGGCCTTGGCACCACGCGTACCCTGGTGCTCCTGAACGGCCAGCGCACCGTCGGTTCGATCCTCACCGGCGTTGTCGACGTCTCCGAACTGCCGCAGAGCCTGATCGAACGCGTCGACGTCGTCACGGGCGGCGCCAGCGCCGCTTATGGTTCCGACGCGCTCTCGGGCGTGGTCAACTTCGTGCTCGACACCGACTTCACCGGCTTCAAGTCCGAAGTCTCGGGCGGCATCACCACTTACGGCGATGCGCCGAACTACAAGATCAACATGACCTACGGCACGCCGTTCGCCGGCGGCCGCGGTCACTTCCTGCTCACGGGCGAGCATGTGTGGGATGACGGTCTCATCGTCATCGACCGCCCGTGGAACAAGGAAGGCCACAGCTTCATCAACAACCCGGCCTACACGGCCACCAACGGCCAGCCGCGCCTCTTGAAGGTCGACAAGGTCGGCATGAGCCCGATCATGGCGTGGGGCGGCGCGCTCAACGTGCCGAACACCCACCCGCTCTACGGCACCGCTTTCGGTCCGGGCGGCGTGCAGTATCGCATCGCGCCGGGCGACATCGTCGACGGTCCGATCATGCGTGGCGGTTCGTGGGAAGCGCAGCAGGTTGCGCCGGTGCGCGGCGCCGCGCTCGTCCCGCAGCAGAACCGTCAGGACGTATTCACGCGCGCCAGCTACGACGTCAGCGACAATCTGACCATCTACGGCCATGCCGCATGGGGCCACCTCGGCTCCTATTCGTCGGGCGCGCCGAACTTCTTCCCGGGCAACCTCGCGCTCCGTACCGACAACGCCTACCTGCCGGCGAACCTGCGCGCGGCGCTCGAGCCGGCCGGCGTCACCACCGGCTTCAACTTCGGCACCATGAACATGGATCTGGACAACTTCCGGGCCGTGTATGACCGCCGCGTGCTCCGCTTCCTCGCGGGCGCCGAAGGCAGCTTCGAAATGGGCGCGAAGGACTGGAACTGGGATATGTATCTCAGCAACGGCGAAGCCTTCGGCTCGCTGAAGTCCATCGGCGCCATCGATCAGCCGCGCTACCGTCAAGCGGTCGATGCCGTGCGTAATCCGGCGAACGGCGCCATCGTCTGCCGCTCGACCCTTACGAATCCGAACGACGGCTGCGTGCCGCTCAACGTGTTCGGCATCGGCGTCGCCAGCCAGGCCGCGATCGATTACGTCCAGGGCCGCTACGGCTGGAACAACCATCGCCTCAACCAGAAGGTCGCCGCCATCAACTTCAACGGCAACCCGTTCGAAACCTGGGCCGGCGACGTTTCGCTCGCCTTCGGCTACGAATTCCGCAAGGAAACGATGCGTCAGATCTCGGATGCCGAAGAACAGGCGAATCCGACGATCTGGTTCCAGGGTGCGGGTCAGCCGTACACCGGCGCTGTCACCGTGAACGATATCTACGCCGAAACCGTCGTGCCGCTTGCGAAGGATCAGGAGTGGGCCGCCTCTCTCGATCTCAATGCGTCGGTCCGCGCCACGCACTACTCCACTTACGGCTGGGTCGCGACCTGGAAGGTCGGCGCCACTTACGCTCCGGTGGACGATCTGCGTCTGCGCGCCACACGTTCGCGTAACATCCGTTCGCCCACGCTGGTCGACCTCTATCAGGCCGGCACCAGCATGAACAACGCGCTGAACGATCCGTTCACCAACACGACGGTCAACTACACGTCGCGCACCTCGGGCAACATCAACCTCGTCGCCGAAAAGTCCAACGACCTCGGCCTCGGTGTCGTCTACCAGCCGTCGTGGTTCGAAGGCTTCAGTGCCTCGGTCGATTACTACCGCATCGACATCAAGGACGCCGTGAACCAGCCGAGCGCCACGGACCTCGTGAACCTCTGCTTCAACAACAATGCGGCGGCCTGCTCGGCCATCACCCGTACGACGCAGAACGGCGCGCCGTTCCTGTTCATCCAGGTGCAACCGCAGAACTTCGCGACCGAAAAGGCGCGCGGGATCGACTTCGAAGCCAGCTATCGCACGCCGCTGTCGGCGCTCTTCGACTCGGCGGACGGCGATATCAGCCTGCGTATGCTCGCCACGCGTTATCTCAAGTATGAGATCAACAACGGCACCGTCGGCTCGATCGTCATCGACTACGCCGGCACCAACGGCCCGGGTGGCAACAGCGTGCCGAAGTGGCGCATGCAGAGCGTGCTCGGCTACAACCTCGACCCGATCAACCTCGGCCTGACCTTCCGCTACATCTCGGCAGGTAAGAACGTGGCGACGCACATCGAGTGCACCTCGGGTTGTCCGACGTCGACCGCTCAGAACATGACCGTCGACGATAACGGCATCAACGCCGCCTACTACCTCGACCTCAATCTTGGCTACAAGATGGAAGTCGGCGAAGCGGGTTCGTCGGAGTTGTTCCTGAACGTGCGTAACCTGTTCAACCGCGATCCGGAAATCGCCGCGCGCGGTCCGGGCGGCACGTCCTACGACTTCCCGCCGACCTCGGTCGGTCTCTACGATACCCTCGGCCGCGTGTTCCGTGCGGGCGTGCGCTTCAAGATGTAAGCTCACGTAACAACGAGCGATCTACAATGGGCCCAATCCGGGTATACTGGATTGGGCCCATTTCTTTTTCACCGGCACATCACGAGGGGGATGCATCCATGAACAAGGTTCGGTTTATCGCAACGTTAGGACTTACGACGGCGCTCGCGCTGGTTCTACAATCCTGTGACAAACCCGCGCCGCAAGAACAGGCGAAAGCGCCGTTCAGCATCGTGGAAGCCTCCATCCCGGATATGCAGAAGGCGATGCAGGAAGGGCGCACCACCTCGCGCGCCATCGTCACTGAATATCTGACGCGCATGGGCATGTACGAGGACATGTTGAACGCCGCCGTCTCGGTGAATCACAACGCGCTCGCCCAGGCTGATGCGCTGGACAAGGAGCGCGCCGAAGGCAAGGTGCGCGGACCCCTGCACGGCATCCCCGTCGCCCTCAAGGACAACATCATGACCAAGGACGACATGCCGACCTCGGGCGGTATGCTCGCCTTCAAATATTACATGGCGCCTTATGACGCCACGCTGGTCGCCAACCTGAAAGCCGCCGGGGCGATCATCATCGCGAAATCGACCATGAGCGAGCTCGCCGGCTGGTACGGCAGCGAGAAGCGCCCGGGCGGCTACAACGGCGCGGCCGGCCAAAGTTATAATCCCTATGACCCACGCGCGAACGACGACGGCACCCCGGTGATGGAAGTCGCCGGCTCAAGCTCGGGCGTCGGCGTCGCTGCCAACCTCTGGGCCGCGAACGTTGGCACCTCGACGGGCGGCTCCATCGAAGGCCCGTCCAACGCCAACATGCTTGTGGGTTTGCGTCCGTCCACCGGCCGCATCAGTCGCTATGGCATTGTCCCGCTCACCCTCGATCAGGACACCGCCGGCCCGATGACCAAGCATGTGGTGGACGCCGCCATCATGCTTGGCGCCATGGAAGGCGCGAGCGTCGATCCCAACGATCCGCGCACGTCCGAATGCACGCCGCCCGCGAACCGCGATTACACGGCGTTCCTGAAAGCCGACGCTCTCAAGGGCGCCCGCATCGGGATTCCGCGCGCGGGTCTCATCACGGCGCACACGTACCCGGGCAAGGCGCGTCCGTTCCCGGGTTTGAAGCCCGCCGAACTTGAAACCATGGAAGGCGCGATTGCGGCCCTCAAAGCCGCCGGCGCGGAAGTGGTCGATCCCACCGACCTGCCCAGCATGGTCGCGACCGATCCGCAGAAGAACATCTCCGCGCACTTCATCTGCCAACTTGCCACCGACGGCAAGGCGCCGGACGATTACTGCTCGAACGTGCTCCGCTACGGCATGAAGCGCGATTTCAATCTGTGGCTCGCATCCCTGGATGACAAAGCCCCGGTCAAGAACTTCAAGGAATTCCTGGCTTGGAACACGGCGCACGCTGCCGATGGCGCCATTCGTTATGGCCAGTCGCGCCTCGAAGCGGCTGAGGCGGTCGATCTCGAGAAGGAAAAAGCGCGCTACGAAAAGAACCGCGCCGAGGATCTGGTGCTGACGCGTGATGAAGGCCTTGATGCGATTATGAGCGCCAACAAGCTCGACGCGGTCATGTTTCCGGAAGCGAACGGTGCCAACTATGCCACAAAGGCCGGATATCCCATTGTCGTCGTACCGTTCGGCCTGGTTCCCAACGACAATCCCGGCGCAAAGGGCTCCGAGGAACGCGTGAAGCCGTTTGGCGTCAGCTTCGTGGGCGGACATTGCGAGGACCCGAAAGTGCTCGGGATCGCCTACGCCTTTGAACAGGCGACCAAGAAGCGCGTACCGTCCAAGTACACACCGTAAAACGCGCGGGGACGCTTCGCGTGAATCGGCTTAAACAAGCGTTTCTTGAGAAGCGTCCCGCCATCGGTCTGTGGCAGGGACTCGCCACGCCCTACACCGCGGAGATTTGTGCGGGCGCGGGCTACGACTGGTTGATGTTCGATGGTGAGCATTCGCCCAACACGCTCCAGACATTACTCGCGCAGCTTCAAGCCGTGGCGCCTTACCCGGTTGAAGCCGTCGCGCGGCCGCCCGCCGGCGATCCCGTCTACATCAAGCAATATCTCGATATCGGTGTACGCAGCCTGCTCGTTCCAATGGTCGATACGGCGGCACAGGCCAAACACATCGTCGCGTCCACACGCTTCCCGCCGCGCGGGATTCGCGGTGTCGCCAGCGCCACCAGCCGTGCGGCGGGGTTCGGCGCCAACGCGAAATATCTCGCCGAGGCGCACGAAGACCTCTGTGTCATCACACAGATCGAAAGCCGCGGCGCCTTGACCGAGATTGAAGCCATCGCCGCCGTCGAGGGGGTCGACGCGCTCTTCATCGGACCGGCCGACCTCGCGGGTTCCCTGGGCCACCTTGGCAACCCGGCGCATCCCGACGTGAAAGCCGCCATCGAGGACGCCTTGGCTCGCATCATCCGGGCCGGAAAACCTTGCGGCATCTTCGCCAGGGACGCTGATCAGGCGCGGGCCTATTTCGCCGCCGGGTTTTCCTTCGTTTCCGTGGGCACCGACGTTGGCTTGCTCGCGCACGGCGCCCGCGATCTGGCGGCGCGCGCCCGGCCCAAACCCTGACCCTGCCAAATCCCCGGGGCGCGTTGACCGCAATCAATGCCCGCCGGCCGGGGCGAAGCCACAGTCCCCTCAGGCTTCATCGGGAGGGCAATATGCGTGGATTTGGTGCGGTGATCGGTATCCTGGCGGTCTTGGGCGGTGCGGCGAATGCCCTCGCGGCGGAGGACAAGGATCTCATCGACTACCGCCAGCACATTATGAAATCACTGGATGCACAGGTCGCCATTCTGGGCATGATTTTGTCCGGCGCGGCCCCGGAAGACAATCTGGTCAGTCACCTCGATACCATCGCGCTCATCGCCCAGGGCACCCTCCAAAGCTTCGAGGCGAAGGCTCCGGGCGGCGAATCGAGCCCCGAGGTTTGGGCGAAATGGCCCGATTTTTCCCAGCGCATGAACGCGTTCGCCGCGGCGACGGCCAAAGTGGCTAAAATGGCGCGCGAGCAGGGAAAGGACGCCATCATGGGCGAAGTTGCTGGCGCCCTTTCCTGCAAGTCATGCCACGACGTCTACCGCGTTAAGTAGTCGCCTTCGTGCCCATCGCGGGGTCGCTGACCCCGTGTTTACCTGTTTCGATGCGGCCGGCGGCGCGGCGCACAAGGCTGTCGCCGGAAATGGTGAAGTCGTACCAATTTCCGCTTTCCGCGACGGACCATTCCTTGGTGGCCCGCCCGCCGGCCGCAATCGAAAACTCTTCCCCCGCTATTTCGTAGGCATTGTGCTCTAACTTGAGAGTCACCCGCGCCTTGCCGGTATTGCGGGCGATGAGTTGAAGTTTCTGGGTCTTGGCCTGATAGCGCACGTCGATTTCGGCTTCGAGGTTCGCCGTGCTGCCCGTGAAGTCGCGGCGGAAGCCGTTGGGCGCGATGACGAACAGGTCATAACGGCCGTTATCAGCCGCGGTTTCCCATATGTCCGAGATGTTCTTGCCGGCTTCGACGGTATAGCGCTTCGGGATACGGTCGAGATGCAGGCGGTCGTAAACATGGAACACGGCGCCTTGCGTGCCGGTGTTGCGGAAGTCGATCGTGATCCCCTTGGCGTCGACTTTAGAGACGGTATTGAGATCATACGGCAAGGCGCGTGACGGACGCACGCCCGTTTCCTGGAACAATTCCTCGTGTTTGGCCGGCGGCAGGATGCGCGGGCGCTGAATGTGGTCGAGCACGATGGCCGAGGCGCCGCTGACATCCGGAAGCTTGGGGAACGCCGGGTCGTTGGGGGTCATGAAGTCGAAGGCCGAGGTCAAATCGCCGGACACCGCGCGGTGCCACGGCGTAATGGCTGGAATGGCGACGCCGAACCGCTTCTCAAGGAACTGGCCGACGGAGGTGTGATCGAACACCTGCGAGCTTACCCAACCGCCCTTGCTCCAGGGCGAGACCACATACATTGGAACGCGCGGACCCATGCCGAAGGGACGCACCAAGCCGCTCCAGTCGTCGGTCTTGGCGATGTGCTTGCGGTCCGGATCATGGAAGTAATGGCCGGCAAGATCGAGTGTCGCTTTGCCTTGCATCACGCCGTTGCGGTCATACGACGGCGGCGCCGACGGCGCCAGATGATCGAACAGTCCATCGTTCTCGTCGAAGGTCTGAAAGAACACCGTGCTCGCCCAAACCTCGGGATTGGCCGTGAGCGCCTGCAGCACCCGCGCCGTGAACTCTGCGCCTTCCAGCGGCGTCGACGCGCTCGGATGTTCTGAGTAAGGCGGAGAGGGCAGAATCCACGAGACTGCCGGCAGCATGTCGTTCATGACATCGCGTTTCAGTTGCTCCAGCGACCACCAGCTCATGCCCTTTTCGTAAAGCGCATCGCCCGGTTTGCAGGTGCGGAAGCTTTCGAATGCGAGGCCGCCGTGCATCGCGCCGGTCCAATTGTTGTTGGGGTCCTGATAAATGCGCCAGCTCACTCCAGCCTTCTCCAGCACGTCCGGCAGCGTCGGCCAGCGCAGATTGTTGCCCACATAGGTGTAGCCGGGCTTCGGCAGGGCGCCCTTCACCCAGCAGCGGAAGTTATCCGGCTCGGAATACTCGTCCGTGGCGTTGATGCCCTTGGCGCGCAGGTCCGGATCGTTGCTGGCGCCCGACCAGAACACGACGCGATTGGGGTCCGTTCCGGCGGTCACTGAGCAATGATAGTGGTCGCAGATGGTGAAGGATTCGGCGAGGGCGAACTGAAAGGGGATATCGTCGCGGCGATAGTGACCCATTGTGTATGGCGTTTTGTAGCGTGGCCATTCGGTCATGCGGCCCTGGCCCCACGCGCCCTGCGCATCGGCGTAGGAGTGCGGCGTGCCGGGCACGCGCAAAGCGTCTGTGGTCTTGGTGTCGAGGTGGAACGGCATCATCTCCGACTCACCCGTGGACTGGGTCCAGACGTTGCGTCCACCCTCCTGTGGAATGGGGTGGCGATCCCCGAAACCGCGCACGCCGCGCATGCTGCCGAAGTAGTGATCGAACGAGCGGTTCTCCTGCATCAGGATCACAACGTGCTTCACATCCTTGATGGTACCCGTGACCTGCTTCGCCTGCACCGCGAGAGCATCCCGGATGGCTGCGGGAAGCGCCGCGAGGGCTGCGCCTGCGCCCGTCGCGCCCGCGGCGGTTTTTAGGAATGAACGTCTATTTTGATCGACCATCGATGATGCCTTTGCTGCTGATTGGAAGCGGCGAGTGTCGCCGTCTTCGTGGTCGCGCGCATGTAAGGATCATGAATACTATGTGACTCTTCAGGACTTGAGTTGCCGCCAACGCACTTCACGCCGACGTCACGTCTGCTTCATGTGGTTGTCACCTCGCATGCGTATAGCAGCGCGTCTGCCGGAGATGCGCGTGGGTGAGGGCGCGTCTTTCCTTGTGCAGGGAGCAATCACCAAGGAGAGAATAAAAATGTCCGCAGGGCATACCCAAAAATTTGCACTCACGCGCCGTCGCGCACGCCTTACCACTGCGTCCTTCGCCGCGTTCTTGCTCACGTCATGCAGCTTGGCGAGCATTGCTCATGCCCAAAATGTATCGGACGCCGACAGATCGCAGCAACTCGCCCAGGCGCAACAACAGCTTATCGAGGCCCAGGAACGCGTGACGCAGGCCCAACGTGAGCTGGAGGCGGCGCAGCGCGAGCTGGCCAATGCCGGCGGCGCCGAGGAGCCCGTTGTCCAGGAGGCGGCCGCCGCGCCGCCCGGACAACAGCTTGCGCAACACCAGCTTGCCGCCGCCGGCGGGGCGGTCGAGACCATCATGGTCGAAGGCCAGCGCATCAACCGCGAAGCCGTTTCCGACACCGCGGTCGACTTCTCCAAGTACGGCACGCAGGTTCAGGTCATTAGCGACGCTGAAATCGCGACCGGCGGTTTCACCAACTTCGCCGAATTGGCCGGCGGTCTCATCCGCGGCGCCAATGTCGGCTATTCGCCCGATGAAGGCGAATTCACCATTCGTATCGATGGCGGTACCGACCGTGACACCCTGTTGCTCGTCGATGGCGTTCCGACGTTCGACCGCGGTACGCCGCTGGAAGACATCTGGGGCGCGACGGCCATCGACCCGCGCGTGATCGATTCCATTGAAATCTTCCGTGGCGGCCAAAGCCTCTATTACGGCGGCAACGGCGGCCTCGGTGTCGTCTCGGTGAAGTACAAACAACCGGACGGCACTTTCAAAGGCGACATGGGGGTTTACTACGGCTCGTTCAAAACCCGTGAAATCTATGGAAATGTCTCTTTCCCGATCGATGCGGAAGGCCGGCACAGCCTGATGTTCTACGGCCGTTCCTATGCGACCGACTCCAACCCGATCTTCGACCGCGAAGCCTATTCGGACACCGTCCTGGAGGTCGGCGGCAAACACGACTTTCCATACGAATACAAATCGATCGGCGCGAAGTATCTGTGGAAGATGGGTGACGAGACCGAACTGCGTCTCGGTGCCGAACTCGTCGGCACCTCCTTCCACGATCCCTTCCCGACCGACCATGTCTACAACCCGAACTGGGCTGATTTCCCGAAATATAGCCTCCAATTCCATAGCCAAATCACCGACAAGCTGAAGGTGGAAGCCGAGGCTTATTACTCGGCGCCGGAACTCTGGAACACGGAAGTCGACGTTCAGATCTGCCGCATTCCGCAAAGCGTGATCAATCCGGCGACGGGGCGTCCGTTCACGCTCGCGGCGGACTTCGAAGCCTACGCGCGCGCGAATGGTATTCCGGCGGGCTGCGTCACCAATCCCGACGGCAGCACGAAAGCCGACGGTGTGTCGCGTCAGGGTTATTACGTCGATGCCAACGGCCAGATCAAAGGCACGCTTCAGAATCCGTTCCGTATCGGCGATCCGATGGGCACGGTTGTTCAAACGATCGCCAATTTCGGATCGGGTGTGCCGGTGAAGGGTTACGGCGAAGGCACTCAGCTCCGTGCCGGATTCGTGGACTATGGCGCCAACGTACGCGGCAAGTACCAGATCACCGATTGGTTGGCGACGGTCGTCGGCGTGCAGCGGACGACCTCCTATGACACGTCCGCCGATGATTATGGCGTGTCGAAAGCGCACATCAATACCACCGGTATCTATGGTGACGTGCAGCTTGATCTGCCGATCTTGGAGGGCACCAATATGTCCTTCGGCGCCCGTAAGGACTTCAACAATCTTTTCGCCGACAACTTCATCTGGAAGTTCTCGGCTCGTCAGGAATTCGGTTCAGGCATCTATGCGCGCGCCAGCGGCGGCACGTCGTACAACAGCCCGCGCGCCCAGGAAGCCGGTTTGTTCGGCAACACGCGCAACAACCCGACTATTAAACCGCAAGAAGTTGAAACCTACGCTGCCGGCGCCGGTATCAACGGCGAGGTGCTCGGCGGTACTTTTAACGTCGAGGCGGGGTACTTCACCACCGATATCACCAACTTATTCGGCAGCGCGGCCATTCGTGATGTGTGTCCCGGCGTCGATCCGAGCCGCGTGATAAACCCCAACATCATCACGCCGGTCGAGTTCTGCCGCACCTTCGCGAGCTATGGTCTCACCGGTCTCAGCACGGCCTTCTTCAACACCAAGGCGCAGCAGAATATCACCGGTTACACCCTCGACGTCTCACTCGACCTTGATCAGATCCAAGCGGACTTCAGCTTCACCAAGCAGGAATCGCTTGAACCGAACCCGGTCTATGGCCTCATGGCCGTGCGCGCGGGCACGGGCGCGGCATTGACCACCGTTGTGCCGGGTGCGGCCGGGGCCAACCCGACCCGTCAGGCCGGCGAGCGTCCGGAATGGATGATCTCCGCCCTCGTCACCTATACGCCGAGCGAACGTTGGGTGATTGCGCTCAATCCGCGTTGGCAGGGTCCGGAATGGCTTTATGTCCAGAATAATGCGGCACGCTTCGTGGACGCCTCTGGCAACCGCACCAATCCGGACGTCAACTTCGGCAACTACTTCGTCCTCAACGGCTCGGTGCAGTACTATCTCGGCGAGGAGATGCAACACCGCTTCTTGCTGCGGGCCGTCAACATCCTGGATAAGAAGTACTCCGAGCGCGGCGGCACCGCGGACAAGTCGTTCCACCGCGCGGGTGTGCGCGGCGAGATCGGCGTCAACGACCCATCTTACTATTACACCTATCAATTCTACGGTAAGCCGCGGTCGTTCTATTTGCAGTACGCCTACCAGTTCTAGACTTCGAAAATGGGACGGATCCGTCTAGGATCCGTCCCAGAAGTTTGGGGGGGAAGGTCGATGATCTCACGCCGTTTCTTCATGGCCGCCGGCGGTCTCACGCTGTCGATCCCCAGGGCTTTCGCTCAATCCGACAAATATCATTTCACCCTCGGCGTCGCATCCGGCAGCCCTCGTTCCGATGGGATCGTCCTTTGGACACGCCTCGCGCCGGACCCCTTGCGTGGCGGGGGGATGCCGCCGGGCAAAACCAATGTCCGTTACCGGCTGTGCGCCGATCAGGCGATGCGTAAGGCGGTGCGTGAAGGCATCGTGGAAACCTCCGATGCAAAAGCCCATTCCGTTCACGTCGTCCTGCGTGGCTTGGAGCCGGGGCGCGAGTATTGGTATCAATTTTTCTACGGCCACGACGAAAGCCCCATCGGGCGGACGCGCACCTCAAATGCTTCAGCGTCCGGCGCGAAGCTCGCGCTCGCGAGTTGTCAGGCCTATGAGGCCGGCCTTTTCACCGCGTACGCGGACATGGCCGCCTGGTCGCCCGACTGCGTGATTCACATCGGCGACTATATCTACGAGGGCGCGGCGACCGCGCCCGGCCCACGCAAAGCCAATGTCGGCGGATTCGACGTGAGCTGGGAAAACATCCGCTCGCACAACGGCCCCGAAACCGTGACGCTGTGGGACTACCGGAACCGCTACGCTCTTTATAAGAGCGAGGCGGCGCTTCAGGCCGCCCACGCAGCCGCGCCGTGGATCGTTTCCGTCGACGATCACGAGATCGATAACAACTGGGCCGGAGACATCCCTCAGGACCCGTGGGCGCAAACGCCGCTGGAGTTCAAGGTGCGCAAACTCGCCGCGCTCCAGGCCTATTATGAACATATGCCGTTGGAGGAGCCGCCGACAGTGAGCGGGGTGGACTCATACCTACAGCTCTACGGGACATACCGCTTCGGTCCCGCGCAAGTTCACATGCTCGATACGCGTCAATTTCGCTCCGACCAGGTCTGCGGGCCACGCGACCCGGGCGAGCGGAGTTGCGAAGACCTTGCCGATCCCACGCGCACGATGACGGGTGCGGCGCAGGAGCGATGGTTGATCGACGAACTTCGACGCTCCCAGGCGCCCTTCAATGTCGTCGCTTCTCAAACCTGGTTCGCGCCGTTTCGCTATAACGGCCCCGGCGACGTGCCTTACGTGAACATGGATCAGTGGGACGGCTATCCGGTGCAGCGCCAGCGGCTGATCGACGTGATGGCGGGTATCACCAACCCCGTCGTTCTCAGCGGCGACTGGCATAGCGCCGCGGCCATGCGTATTCACAAGGATCCGTGGGACCCGAAATCGCCGCGCGTCGCGCACAACTTCTGCGGCACCTCAATCTCCTCTCATTGTCCATGGTATGAAGCCATGCGGGCGGCCAAGGACTTCAACGGGCACGTCGATTACCTGAACGGCGCCCAACGCGGATACCTGCGGTTCGACGTGACCGGCAAAACTTGGCGTTCCGATTATCGCGTCGTCGCCAACCCGCGCGATCCAGGGTCCGCCGTGTCGACCGACGTCTCCCTGGATACCCGGGACGTCTAGCCGTGCTTTACCTGACCGGGTAGAAAAGCCCGGCACGGCGATCGGGCCGGGC
>JAIUPE010000049.1 GCA_020160875.1 Pseudomonadota bacterium | reverse complement strand
GAACTACCTGCGCGCCACCGACGCTACGACGGACGCCAGCGGAAAAGCGGTCTGCCGCGTCAATGCCGACGCCGATCCGGCCAACGACGATCCGCGGTGTATCCCCTACAACCCGATGGGCATCGGCGTGAATGCCAACAACACCTATGTTTACGGCACGGGCTACGGCCTCACGAAACTGAGCCAAGACGTATGGGCCGTGAACGCCAACGGCGAGCCGTTCTCGACGTGGGCTGGCCCGGTCTCGCTCGCCCTCGGCGGCGAACACCGCAAGGAAGGTCTTAGCGGCATCGCAAGCGCTCTCGATCTCTCCGCCGCTTACTTCGCCGGTAACTTCGGCGCTTCGACCGGCAGTTACACGGTGACGGAAGGCTATCTCGAAACCGTCGTGCCGCTGGCCAAGGATGCGGACTGGGCCAAAAAACTCGATCTCAACGCGGCCGCCCGCTTCACCGATTACTCCACCTCGGGCTTCGTCGTTACGTGGAAGGCCGGCGCGACCTTCTCGCCCATCGACGACATCACCTTCCGCGGCACGGTATCGCGCGATATCCGTGCGCCGAACGTGGGCGATCTTTTCACGTCGGACCGTCCCGGCACGGGCACCGTGATCGATCCGCGTAACGGCGCGTCGTCCTTCATCGTCACCTCGGTGCGTGGTAACCGCGCGCTGCAACCGGAAAAGGCGAATGCGATCGGGATCGGCGCCGTGCTGCAGCCGTCGTTCTTGCCGGGCTTCAATGCCTCGGTCGACTACTACGACATCGACGTGAAGGATGCGATCGCGTCCTTGAGCGCGCAGAACTATGTCGACCGCTGCCATGACGGCACCGCGCCGGCGCTCTGCTCGTTCATCACCCGCGACGCGGCCGGCAACATCACCTTCGTTGCCGTGGTTCCGGCCAACATCCTCTCGCAAAGCACCCGCGGGATGGACATCGAAGCGTCCTACACGCTGCCGCTGTCCACTTTCTCGGACGATTGGGAGGGCGAGTTCCGCCTGCGCGGTCTCGCGACCAAGATCTTCTCGCTCAAGACCGTCGATAGCCTCGGCACCATCGAAGGCGCGGGGATCCAGGCGGACGGCGGCGTCATCGGTCTCGGCAGCGCGCTGTCGGCGCCGAAGTTCCGCTACCTGCTCTCGGGCGTCTACGACAACGGTCCGTTCAGCGCGACCGTCACCATGCGCGGCATCGGCTCGGGTGTGTTCAATACGTCGTTCATCACCTGCACCTCGGGATGCCCGGCGTCCACCGCCGCGCATCCGACCATCAACCTCAACTACGTCCCAAGCGTCACCTACTTCGATCTCGCGCTCGACTATGACCTCATGGATGGGATGCTGCAGCCGTACTTCACGGCGGAAAACGTGCTCGACAAGGATCCTCCGTTTGTTGTCGGTACCCGCGGCGCCGGCTTCTATGCCGGTCAGGGCAACACCGGTCTTTACGACCGCCTGGGCCGCGTGTTCCGCGCGGGCGTGCGCTTCAAGATGTAAGGCGCGCCGGCGTCTAGGAATGAAGGGCGGGGGCCGAGGCTCCCGCCCTTTTTCTTTGTGCCGGCGTGGCGCAGGGCGATCAGGGAGAGCGCGGCGCACGCGCCAAGTACGATCCAGGCATCATTCATGCTCATCGTCATCGCGGCGCGCTGCACCAGCGGTGCTACCATCTCGCGTGTGGCCTGATCGATGGGGCCTAGCGCCGCTCCGGTGAACCGCTCCAGCGGCAGGCCGACAAACGCGGCCGTGGCGCGGTCGCCGGCCTGGAGCTTGACGATTATTGCATCGGCGTGCCCCGCCGTCCGGGTCTCAAGGATCGTGTCGATCAACGCCAGTCCCACCGCGCCGCCTACGTTACGCATGAGATTGAACAGGCTTGAGGCCTGAGGCACGCGGTCGGCCGGCAAGCGCCCAAGCGCGAGCCGCGTGATCGGCAGAAGGCACAACAAAAGCGCGATGCCGCGCAGGACCTGCGGTGCGAAAAGCTCATTGAAGCCCCAGTCCGGCGTCCCGATCCCGTTCGACAGAAGGCCCGCGGCAAACAAACCGAACCCCGCGATGGTCATGGGCGTCGCCGCCCAGCGCCGTTCGAGCAGGGCGGCCAGCGGCGCCGCCAGCAACTGTGCGGCGCCGGTCACCATCATGATGGTGCCGATCTCCAAAGGTCCATGGTCGCGCACGAGGCCGAGGAACAGCGGCATCAGGTAGGTCGCGCCGAACAACGCCATGCCGAGCACGAAACTGAACCAGGCGCCAATGGCGAAATCCCGGTCGGCGAACGCGCGAATTTCGATCAGCGGCTCAGGAACGCGTAAGCACCGCCGCACCAGCCACGTCCCGCTTGCGATGCACGTCCCTGCAAGACTTAACGCGGCGGCGCTGAACCATCCGCGGCCCGGCGCTTCCTTCAAGGTGAGCTCAAGCGTGGTAAGAAAAGCGACCGCCAATCCCAAGGTCAGGACATCTGTACGCGCGAGGCCCTTCCAGTCGGCATCATCAATCCGCACCCACGCGGCGGTGATCCCAGCGGCGATCAGGCCCGGTCCGACGTTGATCAGGAACAGCCAGTGCCACGACAGGTGCTCGGTGATCCATCCGCCGAGAAAAGGCCCCAGGGTCGGGGCCAGCATCGCGAAACTGCCCGCGACCGCGGTGGCGGTCGCTTGCCGGTTCAAGGGGAACATCAGGAAGACGGCCGAGAAGACCGTCGGGATCAGCACGCCTCCGAAGAAACCTTGCACGGCGCGCGCCGCGTATAAGGCCTGATAGGTGGACGCTGCGGCGCAGGCGCCGCTCGCGGCCACGAAACCCACGAGGCCTATTGTATAAAGCCAGCGTGTCGACAAAGCGCGTGCGAGCCGCCCGCTCACGGCAATCGCGATGATCTCCGCGATGAGATAAATGGTCTGAAGGTAGCTGAGCCGGTCGGCGGGGATGCGCAGGTCCGCTTGAATCTCGATCAGCGAACTCGCGACGATCTGGATGTCCAGGATCGCCAGGAACATCCCGGTACACATCGCCAGGAAGCCCAGGAAGGCCTTCGGCGCGAGGCCGGGCGCGGTCATGCCGCGCGCTTGCGCCGCCGCGGTTTTTCGGCGTCGGCGATGCGCAGTAAGCGCTGGAAGCTGGGACACTCCAGGTGGCTCGGCGCCGGACAAGTCGCCGCATGACGCAAGCCATCACGCAAGGCGGTGAGTTCGCGGATGGTACGCTCCAGCTGCGCGGCTTTGACGGACAGTTGTGCGCGATTGATCTTGAGGCGCCCATTGGCCGCGAACATGCCTCTGATCTCGTTCAGCGTGAAACCGGCGTTGCGCCCGAGTTTGATCAGGGAAATACGCTGCACGACGCTCGGCTCGAAGAGCCGGCGCAACCCGTGCCGCCCCACCGATTGGATGAGTTTCTTGTCCTCGTAGTAGCGCAAGGTCGAAGCGGGAAGCCGCACGCGCCGCGCGACGTCGCCAATGTCCAGCAGTTTCATGCTTGACCTAAAGTTGACTTGAAGTCGTAGCATGCGCGCAGAATCGGAGAGACGCAACATGGACGCCCTTCAGGAATACACGGTTTATGCGCTGATGACCGGAGTTGGAGCCACCCTGGTTATGGATATATGGGGGGTGCTCGCCGCACGGCGTTTCAAATTCCCGCCGCCGAATTATGCGCTTGTTGGGCGTTGGATCGGCCATATGCCGCGCGGACGCTTTTTCCATGCCGCCATCGCACAATCGCCGCCGGTTGCGGGTGAGCGGTTCATTGGGTGGTTGGCGCATTATTCCATCGGTGTTCTGTTCGCGGCGCTATTGCTGACCGTCTATGGTCCGGCCTGGGCTCGCGACCCGACCCTTCCTCCGGCGCTGGTGATCGGACTTGCGACCCTTGCCGCGCCCTTTCTCCTGATGCAACCCGGCATGGGGGCCGGGCTCGCCGCGGCGCGTACGCCCAACCCCGCGCGCGCGCGATTTCGCAGCGTCCTGACTCATACCGCCTTCGGATTCGGCCTCTATGGCGCGGCTCTTGTCGCGCGGGCGGTGCTTTCATAAATTCCAGCGATCAGGAAAACGAGGACTCAAGATGCCCCATATCGTTGTGAAGATGTTTCCCGGCCGCACGCTGCAGCAGAAGCAGGATCTCGCCGATGCGCTGACGCAGGCCATGATCGCCACGCTACAGACGCCGGCCGAGGCCATTTCCGTCGCCATCGAGGACGTCGAAAAGCGCGATTGGATGGACAAGGTCGGCAAGCCGGAAATCTCCGGCAAAGCCGCGACGCTCTTTAAGAAACCTGGGTACGAAATTCCCTAAATCGGCATCCGGACGCCGCGGCGTAGGCTCTGCCGCAGGGTTTGTTCCAGGGGCAGGGGATCTCGTGGCCGGCCTGGCCGGGGTTCCCGCCATCATCAAGGCGCGCCTCTTCGCAAAGCGTATGGCCGAACGAGGCCGCTAGCCGTCGTCCCTTCCGCGCCCGATCTCGCTGACCAGCACGCCGGCGATCACCAGCGCGCCGCCCACCCAGCCGAAGACTCCGAGCCATTCTCCGGCCATGAGGCCGATCAGTCCCGCCCACACCGGTTCGGTCGCATAGATGATCGTCGCCCGCGCCGGGCTCACGATCTTCTGGGCCCAGTTCATCGTTAGCTGAATGATCGAGCTCGCAAGGCCTAATGCGGCGGCCATCGCCACCAGCGGCCAGGGAACGTTCGCGGGCACGCTCTCACCGAAGACGGGCATAAGGGTGAACGCGAGGATCGATGTCGCCGCCAGTTGAATCGCGGTCACGCGCCGCGCGTCGACGTTTGGCGCGAAGTAGCTGATCAGCAGGATTTCGGCGGCGAATACGAAGGCGCTGATGAGGGTGATCAGCTCGCCTCGCCCAAGGTTATCCAGATCCGCGCCGCGCGCGCCGATCAGGGTCATGCCGAGGAAAGCGAGGCCGACCGCCAGCCATGTGGTCAATCGCGGTGGGCGGCGCAAGACCGCCCACTGCAACAGCGGCACGATCGGCACGTAGAGCGCGGTGATGAAGGCCGATTCCGAACTGAGGACATGTTTCAGCCCTTCGGATTGCAGCGAGTACCCGGCGCAGATTGATACGCCGATGGCGCAGCCGGCGACGACCTCGCGGCGCGTCACATGCTTCAAAGTCCTTCCGGCGATGGCGAAGGCAATGGCCGCGGCAATAGCGAAGCGTAGCCCCACGAAGAACAGGGGGCCGGACATCGTCATGGCGAATTGGACGGCCAGGAAAGTTGCGCCCCAGACCATGGTGACGGCCAGCAGCGCGGCTTCGGCACGCAGACGCAAAGTGGATCTCCCTTGGAAGCGCGCCGCTAGAAGGCGATCTTCACCGACGCGGCCGAACGGTTGGCGGCGCCGTGATACACCGCTTCCACGTTATTGCCATCAGGATCCGTGACGAAGGCCGCGTCGTAGCCTGGGTGATGCGCTTTACCTTCGCCCGGCTTCCCGTTGTCCTTGCGCGAATAGAATCGCCGGCCCGCATCCAGATCCGATACCGCCACCTGGAGGCGATCCAGCAACCGGCCCCGGTGGAATTCATGGACCTCCATATTTGATTCCTCCGGTATTCATGAATGGATCAACACATTGTCGTGCCGCGCGAATGAATCGCAATTCCTGCCACTCGGGATGTTGCCCGGCGGCATCACCCTACATTGAGAACGTGTAATTTACCCTGTTCACACTGGCGTGAACGGGGCCGTCCCTTATATAAAGTCGCCGGGGTCGCGGCGTTGGGCGGAAAGTGTAATGACGAACATGTCCAAAGGGCCGCAGGAGTCTGCGCGGAGCGCGCTGCCTCCTTTTTTGTCGACGTCTGCCATTGAACGCCGGACGCTTTCGGGCGTACCGCGTAAATATCTCATCGCCGGGGGGCTTGCCGCCGTCGCGCTGATTGTCGGCGCGGTCGTGGTCATGCGTCCGAAGGCGCCGCCGCCGGCCGCCGGCGGTGCATCGCCGCCGGTGCTGACGGTGACCGCGGCCAGTCCGCACACCGTCAACTGGGCCGACACCGTCGAAATTTCAGGCGCGATCGTGCCGTGGCAGGAAGCGATCATCGGTCCGCAGATCTCCGGTCCGCAGATCACCGAAGTGCTCGCCGAAGTCGGCGATCAAGTGAAAAAGGGCGAAGTGCTCGCGCGTCTCGACAAGGCGCTTCTGCGCGCCGACGAGGCCGTGCTGCTCGCGTCTTTCGAACAAGCCGACGCCAACTACAAGCGCGCCGTTGCTCTGAAGGAAAAGGGTTTCATCAGCGAGCAGAATATCCTCTCGCTGGAGACTCAGATGAAAACCAGCCGCGCACAGCTTGAAGCCAAGCGCGTACAGCTCCGTTATGCCGATATTGTCGCGCCGGACGATGGGGTCATCAGCGCGCGCAACGCCACGCTTGGCGCCATCGCGTCACCGAGTCAGGAGCTTTTCCGGCTCATCCGCCAGAACCGCCTCGAATGGCGCGGCGAATTGCCCGCGCGGCATCTGAACGCCGTGAAAGCGGGCCAGGATGTGCGCCTCGCGCTGCCGTCGGGCGGCGAAGCCACGGCAAAAGTGCGCCAGAATGCACCCGCGCTCAGCGCCGACGCGCGCCTTGGAACGGTATATGCCGATCTCGCGCCGGGCTCCGAAGCGCACGCCGGCATGTACGCCACCGGCCGTATCGTGATCGACCAGCGCCCCGCCATGGTGGTTCCGTCGGAAGGCGTGATTTTACGCGATGGCCGCACCTATGTGCTCCAGCTTGGCGATCCTGGCGAGACCTCGAAGGTCACGCTCCGCGCCGTGGAAACCGGCCGCCGCGAAGGCGCCGAAGTCGAGATCGTGAGTGGGCTTGAGCCGGAGGCGCGCATCGCCGTGCGCGGCGCGGGTTTCCTCAACGACGGTGACCAGGTACGCCTCTCCGAAGGACCCAAACCCGCCCCGGCATCGAAGTAGGCGGAGGCACACATGAACTTTGCCACTTGGTCGATCCGGAACCCGGTTCCCACGATCCTCCTGTTCGCGCTTTTGTCGTTCGCGGGGCTCTACGGCTTTAAAAGCCTGCCCATCCAGAACTTCCCGGACATCGACCTTCCGGCGGTGAATGTCACGCTGTCGCTGCCCGGCGCCGCGCCGGCGCAGCTCGAAACCGAGGTCGCGCGCCGCGTGGAGGATTCGCTGGCCACGCTCCAGGGCCTGCGCCATCTGCGCACCACCATCACCACGGGCCGTGTCAGCATCAATGTTGAGTTCCAGCTCAACAAGAACCTCTCCGATGCCGTCACGGAAACCAAGAATGCGGTCGACCAGGCGCGCGGCGATCTGCCCGCCGACGTGATGCCGCCCGTGATCACCGCCCAGCAGATCCAGGGCGGTCCCACGGCGGGTTACGCTGTGTCCTCCACGCGCCTCGATGAAGAACAGTTGTCCTGGTATGTCGACGACACCCTGTCGCGTGCCGTCCTGGCCGTGCCCGGCGTGGGCCGCGTCGAGCGTATCGGCGGCGTTCAGCGCGAAGTGACCGTCAAGATCGATCCGGTCCGCATGGCCGGCCTCGGTATTACCGCCATTCAGGTTTCCCGTGCGCTCCGCCAAGTGCAGCAGGAATCGTCCGGCGGGCGCGCCCAGATCGGTGGCGGCGAGCAGGCGGTCCGCACGATCGCCCTGGCGCGCCGGGCCGAGGAGCTCGCGGCGCTGCCCATCGTATTGCCCAACGGCAAAAGCGTAAGGCTCGACGAAGTCGCCACCATCACCGATGGATCGGGCGAACGTACGCAGGCCGCGCGTCTGAATGGCAAACAAGCCGTCGGGTTCCGCGTCTATCGTTCGCGCGGTTATGACGAGGTCGCCATGTCGCGCGGCGTCAAAGCCGCGGTGGAAGCGCTCACGGCCGCCGACCCCAGCCTCACGGCCATCAAGGTCTTCGACAACACCGAGTTCACGGCCGCCCAGTACGAAGGCTCGATGCATCTCCTGTTCGAGGGTGCGATCCTCGCTATTCTGGTGGTCTGGCTGTTCCTGCGCGACTGGCGCGCGACGCTGATTTCCGCCACGGCGCTGCCGCTCTCCATCCTGCCGGCCTTCGCGGCCATGCAGTGGCTGGGCTACTCGCTCAATACCATCACGCTGCTCGCCCTGGCGGTGATCGTGGGGATATTGGTCGACGACGCCATTGTGGAGATCGAGAACGTCGAGCGGCATATCAATCAAGGCAAGCCCGTCAAGGAAGCCACCGCCGACGCGGTGAACGAAATCGCCCTGGCGGTGATCGCCACGACCATGACCCTGGTGGTTGTGTTCCTGCCGACCGCGCTCATGAGCGGGATCCCCGGACTCATCTTCCAGCAGTTCGGCTGGACGGTGGTGATCGCGGTCCTCGCCTCGCTCCTGGTCGCGCGTATGTTCACGCCGATGCTGGCGGCGCGCTTCCTGAAGGCCAAGCATCGTCCCGAGGAACCCACCGGTCCCATCATGCGCCGCTATGTGAACGCGGTGGAATGGTGCCTCACCCATCGTAAGACGACCCTTGCCGGCGCTCTTGCATTCTTCATCGGGTCGGTCGCGCTGGTGCCGCTCATCCCGTCGGGGTTCATCCCCCAGGGCGACGCGGGCATCACCAGCATCCGTATTGAATTGCCGCCCGGCAGCAATCTGGACCGTACCCTCGAGACCAGCGAACAGGTGCGCGCCGTGCTCGCGGGCATTCCGGGCGTCAAAGATACCTTCACCGTCATCGGCGGCGGCACCTTCGGTAATGGTCCCGGCGAAGTGCGTCGCGGCAATATTCTGGTTGTCCTTGGTCCCCGCGGCGAACGTCCGGTCCAGAAGGAAATCGAGCGCACCATGCGTAAGGCCCTTCTGCAAGTACCTGGCGCCAAATTTGATATCGGCTTTGGAGGACAGGGCGAGAAGCTCCAGCTCACGCTGACCAGCGCCGACCGCAACGCCCTGATCGCCAGCACGCGGACCTTGGAACGCGAACTGCGCGGCATCGGCACGCTATCGAACGTCAATTCCACCGCCAACCTGGAGCGCCCCGAGATCGTGGTGCGCCCCAATCTCGAGCTTGCCGCCGAGCGCGGTGTGACGGCTGCGGCGATCGGCGAGACCTTGCGTACCGCCACCGCCGGCGATTTCGATCCGCAGGTGGCCAAGCTCAATCTCGATACGCGCCAGATCTACATCCGCGTGCGCATGCCCGACGAAGCGCGCACGGACATGAACACCATCGCCAATCTGCGCGTCCCGGCGCGCAATGGTCTCGTGCCTTTGTCCAGTATCGCCGATATCAGCCTCGAGAACGGCCCGATCCAGATCGACCGGTACGACAGATCGCGTTATGTGAACGTGACCGCCGATCTCAACGGCATGCCGTTGGGCGCCGCGCTCAATCAGGCCATGAACTCGCCTGCCATCAAGACGCTGCCCGACAGCGTGCGCATGATTCGTACCGGCGACGCGGAGTTCGTGAGCGAACTGTTCCGCGGCTTCAACATCGCGCTCATCACGGGTTTTGTGTGCATTTTCTGCGTGCTCGTCCTGTTATTTCGCGACTTCTTGCAGCCCATCACCATCCTCTCGGCCATTCCGCTCTGCGCGGGTGGGGCCTTCATCGCGCTGCTCATTGGGCGAATCGAGCTAGGCCTTCCGGCCATGATCGGCCTCGTGACCCTCATGGGCATCGTCACCAAGAACTCGATCCTTCTGGTCGATTACGCGGTGATGGGCATCAAGGATCACGGCCTGCCGATCCAAACCGCGCTGCTTGAAGCCTGCCGTAAACGCGCCCGCCCAATCGTGATGACCACGGTCGCGATGATCGCCGGCATGGTGCCGATCGCGATTGGCTTGGGTGAAGACTCCAGCTTCCGCCAGCCCATGGCGGTCGCGGTCATCGGCGGTCTCATTACATCGACCGCGCTCAGCCTGCTCGTGGTGCCGGTGGTGTTTATCTACATCGACCGATTCGAGGCTTGGGTCGGCCGCATGCGCCGGCGCTTCTCGCATACCCCCGCAGAGGGCGCGCCCGCGAAGCACCCGGCGGAGTAAATTAAGCGCTGACGTCCGACGTCGTCTGCGCGAAGGCTGGCAGCGCGCGCAGGCGCGTGTCGATTTCCACCAGACGTGGGACGGCGGAAAGATCGGCTTTGAAACGCCGGGCATTCACCATCTGCGGGGCAAGGCAAATGTCCGCCATGCTCACGGTATTCCCAAAACAATAGACCCCTTGCGCGGGCGCGCGGGTGACGAGTTCTTCCAGCGCGGACAGGCCAGTCATGATCCAGTGCCGCGCCCAGTCCATCACTTTGTCTTCCGGCTGGGCCAATTCCTTGCGCAGATAATTGAGCACCCGGAGGTTCTGGATCGGGTGGATGTCGGCGGCCACGGCGAAGGCCATCGCGCGCACCAGAGCCCGGTACACCGCATCCGATGGAAGCAGCGCGGGGCTCGGGTACATTTCATCGAGATATTCGATGATGGCGATGGACTGGGTGAGGGTGGAGCCATTGACGGTGAGGCTCGGCACCAGCGCTTGCGGGTTCACGGCTTTGTAGGCGGCGCCGTACTGCGCTCCGCCGTCGCGCACCAGGTGAATCTCGGCCTTGGCGGCGCTCAGGCCCTTCAGCGCAAGCGCGATTCTCACCCGGTAGGCGGCGGACGAACGCGCATAATCATAAAGTTCGATCATCGTCGGCCCCCGCCAACCGAGATTTCAACGCTTAGGCTTTGGTAACGGTCTGTTCGATAGCGCCGAAGATCGAGCGCCCGGCCTGGTCCATCATCTCGATGCGCACCGTGTCGCCGAACTTCAGGAACGGCGTGCTGGCCTTGCCGTCACGGATTGTTTCGATGCAGCGCACTTCGGCGAGACAGGACGAGCCCACCTCGGCGTGATTGCGGTTCGCGACGGTGCCGGAGCCGACGATGGTGCCGGCGCCCAGCTTGCGCGTGCGCGAAACATGCGCGATCAGTTGACGGAAATCGAAGGTGAGATCGGTCCCAGCATTGGGCCGCCCAAACGGCTTGCCGCGAACGTGGCTGACCAGCGGCAGCGAAACCTTGCCGCCGTCCCAGGTGTCGCCCAGTTCGTCCGGCGTCACCGCCACGGGCGAGAACGCGGTCGAAGGTTTACCCTGATAGAACCCGAAGCCCTTGGCGAGTTCGGCGGGGATGACGTTCCGCAATGTCACGTCGTTCACCAGCATCACCAGTTTGATGTGCTTTTCCGCTTCGATAGCGCTCGTGCTCATGGGGACGTCGTCGGTGACCACCGCCACTTCGGCTTCCAGGTCGATGCCCAGGTCCTCGGAGGTCGCCAGGATCGGATCGCGCGCGCCAAGCATGTCGTCGCTGCCGCCCTGATAGACCAGGGGGTCGGTGTAGAAGGTTGCCGGTACTTCGGCGTTGCGGGCTTTGCGTACCAGCTCGACATGTACGATGTAGGCGCTGCCGTCCACCCAGTGGTAGGCGCGCGGGAGGGGCGCGGCGCACTCCTGTGGCACAAACGGCTTGCGGTCCGCCGCTCCGCGCTCCAGCGCGTCGGCAAGGCTGCGAAGCTTAGGCTCCACCGCGCCCCAATTGTCGAGCGCGCCCTGCATGGTCGGGGTAATCACCCGCGCATCCGTGTACCAGGCAAGATCGCGCGAAACCACCACGAGCCGCCCGTCGCGGCCGTGTTTCAACGAAGCTAATTTCATTTTTGATGAGACTCTTTTTGGTTGGCTTGGCGTGCTTTCTCATGCACCCAGGCGGCGTGTTGCGGCGCCTTCTTGGTGCGGGCCCATTCTTCCAGCATGGCGGGCGCCACGCGCTTCAGCTCGGCGTTCTCTTCCGCCGTGCCGGTGTCCACCGCCAGTTCGATGCGGTGACCGTTGGGGTCGAAGAAGTAGATCGACTTGAACACCCCGTGGTCGGTCGGTCCGATCACCTCGATCCCGCGTGCTTCCACTTTCTTCTTCACAGCCAGCTGTGTTTCCAGGTTGTCGACCTTGAAGGCGATGTGCTGCACCCATGCCGGCGTATTTTCGTCCCGGCCCATGGTCTTTTGTTCGGGCAGTTCGAAGAATGCGAGCACGTTGCCGTTCCCGGCGTCCAGAAAAGCATGAAAATAGGGATCATAAGCGCCCGTGGACGGCACATGATCTTCCGCGAAGGCCGTGGTGAAGTCCATGCCCAGGAGATCCTGGTAGAACTCCACCGTCTCCTTGGCGTCCTTGCACCGATAGGCGACGTGATGAATGCCCTTCAGCATCGTCATGGCATGATCCTTTACTTGGGCTGTAGCACGCCGCGGCGAATCTGATCCTCTTCGATGGATTCGAACAGCGCCTTGAAGTTGCCTTCGCCGAACCCGTCATCGCCCTTCCGCTGAATGATCTCGAAGAAGATCGGCCCGATCATCGTGTCGGTGAAGATTTGCAGAAGGAGGCGGGGGCCGCCTTCGGTGGTGCCGTCAAGGAGGAGGCCGCGGCTCTTCAACTTGGCCACGTCTTCGCCATGTCCCGGCAACCGGCTTTCGATCATGTCGTAATAGGTCGCCGGCGGCGGGTCCATGAAACGCACGCCTTTGGCCTTCAAGGTATCGAAGGTCTTGAAGATGTCGTTTGTCGACATCGCGATATGCTGAATGCCCTCGCCGCGATAGAGACGCAGATATTCTTCGATTTGGCTCTGATCGTCGATGGATTCGTTGATGGGGATCTTGATCTTGCCGCAAGGCGCCGTCATGGCGCGCGACTTCAGCGCGGTCTGCTTGCCTTCGATGTCGAAGTAGCGGATCTCGCGGAAATTGAACAAGCGCTCGTAGTACTCCGCCCAGAAGTCCATACGGCCCTTGTAGACATTGTTGGTCAGGTGATCGATCTCGGTGAGGCCGGCGCCGGCCGTGTCTTTCACCGTCTCGTCGAATACGAAGTCGACGTCGTAGATCGAACCCTTCTTATAGCGGTCGACGAAATAGATCTGGCTGCCGCCGATCCCTTCGATCGCGGGGATATTCAGCTCCATCGGACCGGCCGAACTCGGCACGTCCGCCGCGCCCAGTTCCAGGGCGCGTTTGTGCGCATAGGCGGCGTCTTCCACGCGGAAAGCGATCGCAACCGCGGAAGGGCCGTGCTCGCGCGCGAAGCGGGCGGCACGGCTCTTCGGCTCCGCGTTGACCAGGAAGTTGATGTCGCCCTGACGGTACAGGGTCACGTCCTTTGAGCGATGGCGCGCCACCTTCACGAAGCCCAGCGCTTCGAACACTTCACCCAGCCGCTTCGGGTCCGTCGCGGTGTATTCGACGAATTCGAAACCGTCCGTGCCCATGGGATTGGCGGTCGAGATGAGGGACGAGGGGGCGAGCATGAAACCTCCGCGGAAGGGGAATGTGGATGGGTCGACAACAATAGCGCTGGAGCCTCGCTACTTTGTTGCTAAGATCGGCCTACGCCGCGCGTATGCGGCATAAAATTGCGTATAATATTGATACTGCGCAATCGGAGGAGTCAGGACGTTGGACGCATTCGATCTCAAGATTCTCGCGGCGCTTCAGGAGAACGGCGGTCTGTCCAATCTCGAGCTCGCCAAGAAAGTGGGACTATCGCCGTCGCCATGTTTGCGCCGCGTTCGCGCGCTGGAGGATCAAGGTATTATCCAGGGCTATCAGGCGCTCATTGACCGCCGCGCCATCGGTCTTGGTATCCGCGCCTTCGTCGAGCTGAAGCTCGAACGTCAGTCCGAGGCTGCGACGGAAAAATTCATCGCCCGCGTGAAGCGCTTGCCGGAGGTCATCTCCTGCTACTTGATGACGGGCTCCCACGACTATCTCCTGGATGTCGTAACCGTGGACATGGAGGCTTACTCCGAATTCACCACCAAGAAGCTCATCTCGCT
Source organism: Pseudomonadota bacterium (assembly GCA_020160875.1). Lineage (GTDB taxonomy): Bacteria > Pseudomonadota > Alphaproteobacteria > Rhodospirillales > Rhodospirillaceae > SHVO01. Next base: position 10,205 of record JAIUPE010000049.1, on the reverse strand, counting down.
GCCCGGCGTCGCCGAGGTGCGCTCGGGCTTCGTGCTCAAGGAAATCAGTCATCGCGGTTCGCTGCCGCTGGATCACCTGAAGGCGGCGCGATGACGCCCACGCCGATTTCTTCCGCCACCGAAGCCGCTGTCCTCGCGCTCAACAACCTCAACGCCCAAGAGCTCTCCTGGCTTGAACCGCCAGCGCTGCGGTCCATCGTCGCGCAGGCGTTTTATGCAAAGGCGATCGGCAACCTCGACGCCTTCCTGCTCGCGCTCGATCACGCGGCGACCTATGACAGCCCCAACTACGCCTGGTTGAAAGCGCGCTATCCGCGCTTCATTTACGTCGATCGCATCGCAGTGGCGGTCGCGGCGCGAGGGCGCGGCCTTGCACGCCTGCTCTACGAAGATCTGTTCCGGCAGACCATCGCGGCCGGCTTCGAGCTCGTGGTATGCGAGGTGAATTGCATGCCGCCGAACCCTGGTTCGGACGCCTTCCATGCGGCGTTGGGTTTCGAAGAGGTTGGCCGCGCAGACCTTATCGGGCGCAATAAAACCGTTCGGTATCTCGCACGGCGCTTCTGATCGTGAACCTATCCACGAAAACGGACGAGCACCACCGCACCGTGCGTTTTCCAGGAACGCCTGAAGTATCTTTTTCGCCGATCAACGCGACGCTGCGCTGTTGAGGCGCAAGGTCCTCGGCGTGCTCGAAGGGCAGATAGAAGAACATGCGCCGCCGCGGCGGGACCTGTTGATCGAACCCGCGCTCTATCGCGACGCCCGCAACCTGTTGGGCCTGTGGGTCGCTGGCGAACGCCTTGGCCGTGCCGCGAAACAAATTCTGCGGAAATTGATCGAGCAGAATGGCGCGGGCGCGGCTATCCATCGTTCTTCCTAAATTTGACGTTGCAAAAGTCAGGCGCTCACGGCCCATATATGGCGTGCCTCAAGACATGCCCACCCCGGTTTGGATTAAGTTCGGAACCTCCGAATATCGCCGCACAGGCGTGGCTTTCTTCCTTGCGGGCTTCGCGACCTTCGCCCTCCTGTATTGCGTGCAGCCCTTGCTGCCGCTTTTTGCCCAGGAATTCTCGGTCTCACCCGCGCAAAGCTCGCTGACCCTGTCCCTCGCCACGGGGGCGCTGGCGTTTTCGGTCGCGGCGGCGGGGGCGCTCTCGCAGGGCATTGGCCGGCGCGGGCTGATGTTTGCGTCCATGAGCGGCGCCGCGCTCCTGCAACTGGTGGCCAGCGTCGCGCCTGATTGGCACATGCTGTTGGCGGCCCGCGCGCTGGAGGGCTTCGTGTTGGGCGGTCTTCCCGCCGTCGCCATGGCCTATCTCGCCGAAGAGATCGAGCCCGCCCACCTCGGGAAGTCGATGGGTCTTTATGTCGCGGGCACGGCCTTTGGCGGCATGATGGGCCGCATCGGCATGGGCGTGTTCACGGAATGGGTTTCCTGGCGCCCGGCGCTTGCGCTGTTCGCGGCCTGCTGCTTCGCCGCGGCGGTCGGATTCCGGCTCCTGCTTCCGCCCTCCCGCAATTTCGCGCGGCGGCCGGGCTTTGATCCCGCCTTTCACTTACAAACTTTCCGCCATCACTTCGCGAACCGCGATCTTTTGCGGATTTATGCCAGCGCTTTCTTGTCCATGAGTGTTTTCGTCACGCTCTATAACTACATGACGTTCCGCCTGACCGAGGCGCCGTATCTCCTTAGCCAGACCACCGTCAGCATGGTCTTCCTTATTTACGGTTTCGGCGTCGTGTCGTCTTCGCTGGGCGGCATGCTTTCGGACAAATTCGGCGGCCGGCCGTTGCTCATCTTCGCCTATGTTTTCATGTTCATTGGCGTCCTCATCACGCTTGCAAGCGGTCTTGCGCTGATCGTCGCGGGGCTGGCGGTCATGACGATTGCTTTTTTCATCGCCCATGCGGTCGGCAGCGGTTCCATCGGGCCGCTTTCGGGCGGCGCGAAGGCCCATGCCTCCGCGCTCTATCTCCTGTTCTACTATCTCGGCTCCAGCGTGAGCGGCACGACCGGAGGTTGGTTCTGGGAGCACGGCGGTTGGACCGCCGTCGCCGTTTTCGCCGGCGCGAACTGCGTGATTGGGCTTGTTGTGGCGCGATCGACGCGGCCGAAGCCAAGCGGGCCGGCTGCGCCTATCGACGCCTGAGCTAGCTGTTGATCCCCACCGCGAAGGCAGCGCCGAGCAGCACGAGATACATCGCCCCGCCGACGATATTGGCGACAAAGTTGTGGCCGCGCGCGCGTACGGGGTCCAGCGTCGTATAAAGATAGCCGCCAACGGCGCCCGCCGGCATCGAAAGCCCGAGCGGCAACAACCATTCGGTATCCGCGACGCCGGTCTCTAGTCCGGTGCGCAGATAAATAAGAACGAGAAAGAGTCCGAGGACGGAGCCCCAAACCATGCGCGGCAATTTTTTCGGCGGCTTATAGAATAGGCGCTGTCTCATGCGCGGATTCCCCCTCACGTAAACAACAAAGAATCGGCGGTGCTCGTGCCGGGTCACGCTATCGCGGGCAAATCGGGCGAAAATGAGACGCCGGATGTAGGCTTTCGCATTCGTTGAGTGAGAAAAACACGGCCGCGTCTTTTGGTCGGCGATGTGCGTGCGTAGGTGTGACATAGGCATGAGTGTGTGTGCCGCCGGGGCATCACCGCCGGCAGGCCCCTAAGACCACCTCCACGAATCGAGAGGCTGTGAGTCGCACCTGTTGATCCTGGCGCATGCCAATGAAACGCTGTCGCGAACCCCTGCGATTCCGCGTAATCTCGCCAGCTTCAAGGGAAGGGGAACCCATGACAATCGAACGCTATAGCGCCGTGCCCGGCATGTTCAACTTCCAGATGGGAGGGGCGTCGATCTACTCAACCGTCACCGCCTCACGTCGTCCGAAAATGATCTTCGTCGCCGGCCAGCTTTCCACCGGCCAGAACGGCGAAATCGTCGGCGCGGGCGATATGCGGGCGCAGGTGCGTCAGGTGTGCGAGAATATCAAGGCCGCGCTCAAGGCCGCCGGCGCCACGATGGAGGATGTGGTGCAGACCTCGACCTTCGTGACCGATTGGGCCAAATTCCGCGAAGCCATCGATGTGCGCCAAGAATATCTGGGCAAAGCTCAGCCGACCAGCACGACGGTCCAAGTCGTCGCGCTCGCGCATCCCGATTACATGGTCGAGATCAGCGCCATCGCCATGATCGCGTGAGCGCGTCATGACCGAAGACCTGAAACTCGGGCCCATTGGTCAAATCGCGCGCCGCGTTCAGAATATCGACGTCGCCACGGCGTTCTTTCGTGACGTTCTTGGCCTGCCGCACCTTTACAGCTACGGACCGCTCGCGTTCTTCAACGCGGGCGGTGTGCGCCTCTTCCTTCAGGAGGGCGAGGGGCATATCGAGAATTCGATCCTCTATTTCCGCGTCGAAGACATCCACACCGCCGCATCCGTGCTCAAGGCGCGCGGCGTCGTCTTCATCGATGAACCGCATCTCATTCATCGGCATCCGGACGGGACCGAGGAATGGATGACTTTCTTCAAGGATCCGGGCGGTGAACCGCTGGCCTTGATGAGCCAGCTTCCCCCGTAGAATGCCTCGAGGGGCCGGTGTGACGCCGAGATGTGGAGAACTCCCGAGCGGCGGAAGCGCCGGACGACGCACGTTTTTCCTTAGCGGCGCAGATAAAGCCAAAGCGTCAGCGGAGCCATCACGGCCGTCAGCAACGCAGGCGCGATCAACGCCATCAGGACATCGGCGCTCGTCGCGCCGCCGTTCATCAGGCCCCTGACGGCGGTCGTCATCAGAGTCACCGGGTTCACATTCACGAAAGCGCGCAACCAGTCCGGCATCGTGGCGGGATCCACCATGATGTTGGAAGCGAAGACCAGCGGGAATAAAAATGCAAAGCCCGCGGTCATGACCGTCATCGGCGTGCGGATCAAAAGGCCGAGCACGATGAAGATCCAGCCCATGCCGAAGCCCATCGCGAGCAACATCAGGAAGGCGGCCACCACGCCGAACAAGCCGGCGCCTGGGCGATAACCCAGCGCAAGACCGATGGACAGGATGATCGCGCCCGCGATCAGGTGACGCAGCACGTCGCCGACCATGAGGCCTGCGAACGGCGACAGCGGCCAGATCGGCAGAGATCGGAAGCGGTCAAACAAGCCTTTTGAAAGATCCGCCGAAAGGCCCATGCCTGAATAGACCGCGTTGAAACTCACGGTCTGCACCAAAATCCCGGGGATGAACACCTGCAGATATTGCGCGGGACTTCCGGCCAGCGCGCCGCCGAACACGAACGTGAACAGCAGCGTGAACATGATCGGCGTCATGACCAGATCGAACATCTGCTCGGGCACGTAGCGAAATTTCAAGGCCGCGCGCCAGCCAAAGACGAGCGCGTTGGAAAACCCCGATGGTTTCGCCGGCCGGGCGACGCCGAGCAGCACGGCCGAAGATGCGTCGTTCATTGTTTCTGTTCCTCTTCGGCTCGCTCCCGCCCGGTCAGGCTGAAGAACACTTCGTCGAGGCTGGGTGAGCCGAGTGCGAAGTCCGACACCTCGATCCCTTGCGCGGTTAAGGCGGCGACCGCTTTCGCCGCCGCTGCGGACGATCCGGCCACGACCGCGAGCGCGCCGCCTTCGGCGCTGCGGCGCACGCTGTGGCCGAGGTGTTGCTCGAGGACCGTTGCCGCATCGTCGATACGGCCTTGATCTGCGATATGCACATGTAGGAAGCCCGAGCCCACCTGCGCCTTCAATTCACGGCTTGTGCCCTCGGCGATCTTCTTGCCCCTGTCGATCACGGCGATGCGCGCGGCCAATTGGTCGGCCTCTTCCAGATACTGCGTTGTCAGAAGAATGGTCACGCCGGCGTTCGCCAGGCCGCGGATCATCTTCCACACCGATTGGCGCGCGGACGGATCGAGCCCCGTGGTTGGCTCGTCCAGGAATAACACGCCGGGTGTCACCACCAACGACGCGGCGATGTCGAGGCGGCGGCGCATGCCGCCTGAATAGTCCTTCACCTGGCGCGTTGCCGCGTCGGTGAGTTCAAAGGCCGCCAGAAGGTCGTCGGCGCGCTTCTTGGCCCCATGGCCGCGGAATCCCCAGAGCCGTGCAAGCAACACGAGGTTGTCGCGGCCCGTCAGATCTTCATCGAGCGATGCGAACTGGCCGGTCATCGCGATGGCCGCGCGCACACTGGCGGGCGCACTGATCACATCGTGCCCCATCACGGTCGCGGACCCGCCGTCAGGGCGCGACAAGGTCGCGAGCATCCGCATCAGGGTGGTTTTTCCGGCGCCGTTCGGCCCCAGGATGGCGAAAATCATGCCGCGCGGAACGTCGAGGTCGATGCCATCCACGGCACTGACCTCGCCGAAGCGCTTGATAAGCCCGCGCGCGGCGATGGCAAGCTGGTCGCTCATAATGGGTTTTTTCCCCGAGACTTGGGCGCCGAGAATACCGAGATGTCGGCTTCCCTCAAGGACGAAAAGTGAATGGGCTTATACCCCAGCGCCGGTCCGGCGCTTGACCCTATACCCGCCGAGGTCTCGGGAAAGGGAAAATTCTTCCACGGGCGGCGCTTTTCGTAGGAGGCGGTTAATCCCTAAGAGGCGTATATAATGCGGTTGGGAGCGGCCGCATTGACCCACCGGCGGCCCTTACTAGGTTGGGAGCGACCTAATAGGCAGTGATCAGCAAAAAGTGGAGGCCGGTTTTTGCGACCGATCACGACCTCATCATGAAACTAGGCGTTTGACCGTAGAATCAAACGCCGGGGAAAACGGGTATGAAGACCTTCACGAAGGCGGCCCTCGCCGCCGTTACATTGGCTTTCACCGGCGCGGTTTTCGCGCCGACGGCCGGCGCCGATAGTATCGAACCGCGTATTAAGGACCGGCGAATCGGCTATGCCATGACGCGCCGCGCATGGGCCGTGCACCGCACGCCCGGCTTCAAGATCGAATGCCCGAACGGCCTCAACGACGGGCCGCGCGAACAGTTCGCCCAGCTCTTCCCGCAGGACAAGGGCCAGAAGTGGACGCTCGCGCAAAGTCAGCTCGCGCGCGAAGGCGACATTTATTTTCCGGCGCGCACCGAAGACGGTTTCGTCTTCAAGGAAGCCCAAGGCAAGATCGCGCCCGGCCTCAATCTCGACGGGAAGACCGACACCAACGACTTCACCGACACCGACGGCGTGAAGGGCGTCGACAACCAGCTCTTCCGCGCGCTCGGCTGCTTGGCGGGCTGGAACGGCGACGGCATCCCGTTCATCAACTTCCAGGACACGACCTATCTGCGCCGCCACATCTCGAACCGCTACATGTTCGAGATCAGTGAGGTGGATGATCTCGTCAACGATCCTGACGTTGTCGTGACCACTTACCGCGGTCTCGATCCGCTCCTGTCGGACGCCACCGGCGAAGGGTTCGTTCCGGGCGGCACCCAGCGCATCGACGAACGTTTCGGCAAGATCTATCAGGCCCGTCTCAAAGGTAAGATCGTCGATGGCGTGCTGATCACGACCGAGCCGGTGGACGGCCTCATCCCGAATTCGATCGCCTTCGACACCAGCGGCCACCAACTGCTGCGCGGCATGCAGTTCCATCTCAAGCTGACGCCCGAACGCGCCTCGGGCATCATCGGCGGCTATGCCGACATCTACAGCTGGATGCTTCAGTTCAAGACCAGTTGGGGCACCCATCACGCGGCCTATGGTCAGGTGGCGTCTCAGTCGTTGACCCGCGCGATGTACCGCCTCGCCGACGGCTATCCCGATAAGGATGGCCAGAATACCGCGCTTTCCGCCGCGCTCGACGGCGACTGGATCCAAGTCTACATCGAACATCCGCCGAAAGCGGTGGCGTCGAGCGATACGCCTTCCGTCGCGGCCGCCGCCGGCAATCGCTGAGCCACGTCCGACTTTATTTTTGCGGACCCTCCGCCAAAGGCCCTAGCCGCAGTTTTCTGCCGCTAGGGCTTTTTGCAATCGGCCCGGGAGCGCGCCGACCGGCAACGCGCCGCCATCGACGTCACATCCTGCGGTTTCGCCTTCGCGAGTGCTTCATAGAGATCGCGCGTGCGCCGCGCCGGTTACCGCAAAGATCAGCGCCCGCCCCAAAACGAGGTATTTTATCTGTGTGACTCCGCAGATCCCGTCTGACTTTCCGGCGTTGTAGAAGCGTGCCGGGAGACATAGCATCGCACCGCGGTTTTCCGGGTTCCCAATGGTTCAGGTAAAGGCTCTCATCATGACCGCGAACGGCATTGCGCCGATCTCCATCGCCCAGGGTGAGAAAGACCTCGCGGGCTTTGCCGCGAAACTTGGCGACAGTTTTGCGCGGACCGGTTTCGCGGTCATCTCCGACCATGGCATTTCCGAGCAGGTCATTGCCCAGTCTTTCGATGTCACGCGGCGGTTCTTCGCGCTGCCGGAAGACGTGAAGACGCGCTACCTCGTGCCGGGCGGTGCGGGGCAGCGCGGTTATACGCCTTTTGGGATTGAAACCGCCAAGGGCGCGGTCCGCGCCGACCTCAAGGAATTCTGGCATGTGGGCCGCAATCTTCCGGCCGGTCACAGGCTCGCATCGGCCATGCCCGCGAATCTCTGCGTCACCGAGCCTCCGGAATTCGATGCCGTGACCTATCGACTCTTTGAAGCGATGGATGCGTTGGGTTTGCGCATCCTCAAAGGGATCGCGCTATATCTCGGACTCGATCCCGAGTTCTTCACGGATAAGGTCGCGTGCGGCAACAGCATCCTGCGTCTTCTGCACTATCCGCCGCTGGCGCCCGGCGCCGTCGGCATGCGCGCGGGCGCGCATGAGGACATCAACGTCATCACGCTGTTGCTGGGCGCGGAGGAGGCCGGCCTCCAGCTCCTCAACCGCGACGGCACTTGGCTTGATGTCGATCCGCCGCGCGGCTGTGTGGTGGTGAATGTCGGCGATATGCTGCAACGGCTCACCAATCATGTGCTGCCGTCGACCACGCACCGCGTGGTCAATCCGAAGCCGGAGCGCGCGGGCTTTTCCCGCTATTCGCTACCGTTCTTTCAGCATTTCGCATCGGATTACCTGATCGACGCGCTGCCGAGCTGCATCACAGCGAGCCGGCCCAGTCGCTATCCTGAAGCCATCACCGCGGACGACTATCTCCGCGAACGGCTCTCCGAGATTAAATTGAAAGTCTAAGCCGGCGTTCAGACGTCATGGCCGCGCTCCCGATGATTCCATTCACCGCTAGCTCCATGTGAGGATGCCGACGATGGCGCCCGCGATGCAGGTCGCGAGCGTGCCGGAGATGAGGGTCTTTGGCGCGAGCGCGGCGATGTCGTTGCGCCGCTCCGGCACCATCGCGGTCAAGCCGCCGATCATGGTGCCAAGCGACGCAAAATTGGCGAACCCGCATAACGCATAGAGCATGATCATTTCCGTGCGCGGCGAGATCGTACCGTCCGGCAGGCGGATCATTTCGTCGTAAGCGATCACTTCGTTGAGCACCGTCTTCGTTCCGAGAAGTCCGCCGGCGGTTACCGCCTCGTTCCAGGGGATGCCCAGCAACCAGGCGAGCGGGGCCATGACCCATCCGAAAATGCGCTGCAGCGTCAAAGGCGTTCCGCCGATGTCCGGGGTCACCGCATTGATCGTCGCATTGACCATGTACACCAGCGCCACAAGCACGAGGATCATGCACATCACGTTGAGCCAAAGCTGGATCCCGTCGAGCGTGCCGCGCGCGATGGCGGCCATGGCGTTCTCGCCTTCGCGGCGTCCCTCGATGGCGACATCGTTCGGGTCCGTGTTCTGTTTCAGCTCGAATTCATCGGGCGGCATCATAAGGAACGCGACAGCAACGGCGGACGGCGCCGAGATGATCGAGGCCGCGATCAACTGGCCCAGGGCATTCGGGATCGCGTCCGAGAGGATGGTGGCGTACAGCACGAGCACGCTGCCTGAACTCGAAGCCATGCCCGCGGTCATGATCACGAAAAGCCCCGCGCGCGTCTCGCGGCGTAGGTAGGGGCGCACCACCAGAGGCGATTCCACCATGCCGACGAAAATGTTCATGGCGCTCGACACGCCGGCGGGACCGTCCAAGCCAATGGTTCGGCGCAGGACCCAGGCAAAGCCGCGCACGACGGGTTGAATGATATGCCAGTGGAACAGAAGCGCGGACAAGGCGCCCACAACCAAGATGATCGGCAGCGCCTGAAAGGCGAAGATGAACGCCGAGCCCGCCGGGTTCACGTCGAACGGCAGCGTCGCGCCACCCAGATAACCGAAAACGAAGGCGCTGCCCGCATGCGTGGCATCGGTCAGCACGTTCATGGCGTCGTTCAAGACGGAGAGGCTGTTGCGCAGCAACGGAACCTTCAGCAAGAGCACCGCGAGCAGGAAGGTGAGGCCGATGCCGACAATCACCGGCCGCCAGATCACGGTGCGCGAGCGGTCGCGCATAAACCAAGCCAGGCCAACGAGGGCGAACAGCCCAATGGCGCTCTGTAGCGGTAACACTGTGTGAGTCCCCGTTTGTATATCCCCGTGTTCAATTCGTAGCGCGGTAACGGGGCGCGCGGGGAGCGAAAAACCAGCAAAAAGCACAGGTTTTTCTATTGTCTTTTGCCGCATCGCTCATCAAGTGCTTGAATTCAGCGGCATACCTTCGGTTGAAAGCCGCGTGCGGCCGCAGTATGTTGCCCGCCTTCGTTCACAATGGCGGGTGGCTGACCATGCAGAGCAGCATCCATAACAAGGTCCGAAAGCGTCACTAGCACGCTTTAAACCGCGCGCGGGGTCCTCCGCGCGGCGCGTTTGGAAATGAACCGTCGTTCCCGGCGTTCGCCGGGTCTTCCTGAACAAATACCGAATTGGAGCCGGCGTATATGCGCCGGACGCATCGTATGTCCGTCAAAAGAAAGCCGCGCGCCGATGCGATGCGCGCCGTCCTCGCCTTCACGTTCCGCCATTGGGCCAAACAGCCCCGCTACGCGGCGTTCATCGCGCTCGCCATGTGCGGGGCGACATTGACCGAGATTTTCGTGCCGGTGGTGGCGGGCCGGCTGATCGACGCGCTCGTGCAGAATGCCCGCGCGAATATCCTGCCGCTGTTCCTCGCCATGGGCGCGCTCGGCGCGGGCATGGTGGTGCTGCGTCACACAGCCTGGATGTCGATTATTTCCTTTACCTTGCG
>JAIUPE010000048.1 GCA_020160875.1 Pseudomonadota bacterium | reverse complement strand
CGTGCATACCTCGGTGCTTGCAGGCGGCGCCTACCCCAGCCAAATCGAAGTACATAACTATGCAAGCACCGCCCAGACCTATGTGCTGAGCGTCTACGAGGCGACAACAGGTGCGCTGAAGGGCCGTACCAGCATCAATACGGCCGCGAATTCGACCTATCTGATCCCGTTCGTGGGCGGCATTCAGCAGGCGATCGGTTGGACACCGACGGCGTCGGAAATCCACGCCAATGTGGTGCTGCAGACGACAACAGGGACGACGGCGCCGCAGGCGTCCATCGGCCATACCATCGTCAATACGCGGCAAACCAATACGGTGCTGAACATGACGAACGTCTGTTCGGTGAACGCACCGCCGGCGGTCGTCGTACCGGCGACGACGCCGGTGGCCTACTGCGGCACGGTGACGCCCGCGCCCCTCACGCCGTTTCCCTATAACCTGATGCAATACACACTTACCGCATCGGTCGCGACAAACGGACGGATCAAGGGGCATTTGGTAGGCCGCTACAGCACGTACGGCGACTTTGATTCGTTCACCGGCACCGTAACGGGATCGACATTCCAAGTGGTGACGTCGGGCGGCATCCCGCTTTCGGGCACCATCGCGAACGGCACGCTCAGCGGCTCCGCCGCAAGCATTTATGGGACCATCCGCTACCAGGCAACGACCGCGGGCTGCAGTTCATAACGCACGCAGGACGCCCGGGCGCCGCAGGCCCGCGGCGGCGTCCAACGCGGCAGCCCGTCGTGTTTGCATAGAAAGCCGCGCGGCGCGGGGTTAGTGGCCGACGGATTCCGCCGGGAGTTCGAGCCCGCTGGCCTGAAGCTGTCCGGCAAGTTCGGCTTTCAGCTTCTCAAGCGCGCTGTCGCTGGCCGCCTCGGCGCGGGCCACCAGCACGGCCTGGGTGTTCGACGCGCGCAGCAGCCACCAGCCGCCATTCACGTTCACACGCACGCCGTCGATATCGGAGACGTTCGCGCCCGACTTCTGAAGACGCGCCTTCACTTCATCGACGACCGCGAACTTGCGCGTGTCGTCGCAGGGGAAACGCAGTTCCGGCGTGTTCACCATGACCGGCATCGCATCGTAGCGCTTGGCCAAGTCGAATTTTTCGTCCCGCGCCATGATGGAGAGAAAGCGCACGGCGGCGTACACCGCGTCGTCGAAGCCGTAATACTTGTCGGCGAAGAAAATGTGGCCGCTCATCTCGCCGGCGAGCGGCGCCTTGGTTTCGGCCATCTTGTTCTTGATCAGCGAATGGCCCGTCTTCCACATGAGGGGCTTGCCGCCCATGCGGCCGATTTCGTCGAACAGCGCCTGGCTGGCCTTCACATCGGCGATGATCGGCGCGCCCGGCGAATCCTGCAGCACGTCCTCGGCCAGCACCTGCAGGATCTGGTCGCCCCACAGGATGCGGCCCTTGCCGTCGACGACACCGATGCGATCGGCGTCGCCGTCGAAGGCGAAACCGACGTCGGCCTTTTGTTTGGCGACTTCGGCGATCAACTGTTCGAGGTTCTTCGGCACCGTCGGGTCGGGATGGTGCGCGGGGAACGTGCCGTCGATGGCGCCGTTCAGCACGATATGCTTGCCCGGAAGCTTTTTCACGAGCGCCGTGACGGCTTCGCCGCCGGCGCCGTTGCCGGGATCCCACACGGCCGTGAGTTCACGCGCGCCCTTGAAATCCTTCAAGAGGCGGTTGATGTAATCGTCGAACACTGGGGTGTCCTTGACCGTGCCTTGCGCCTCGTCCACGTCGCCCCGGCCGGCCATCTCGCCGAGCTTCTTGATGTCGGCCCCGAAGAACGGCTTTTTGTTCAGCATCATCTTGAAGCCGTTGTGGGTCGGCGGATTGTGCGAGCCGGTCACCATGATGCCGCCGTCCGCGCCGCGTTCGACCGTCGCGAAGTAGAGCATCGGCGTGGGGCCACGGCCGACGCGTTCCACCTCGACCCCAACCGAGCGCAGGCCTTCGACAAGCGCCGCTTCCATCGCAGGAGAGCTGACGCGTCCGTCGTAGCCGACGCACACACGCTTTCCACCGGAGCGTTTCACGAGCGTTCCGAAAACCTTGCCTACGGCGGTCGCATCCGCCGGCGAGAGGGTCTCGCCGACGATGCCGCGAATGTCGTATTCCCGAAGAACGGTGGGATGGAAAGCGTGCGTGAAGGTCATGGGCGCGGATTACTCACTTTGATATCGGACCGGATGTTTGATCCGCCTGGATCAAACCTCTTCTATTTAAACACGGCGCGACCGGCCGCAAAACCGGGTTCCACTTTTGCCGATCACGATGTCCCGGCCTTGGTGGCCTTCGGGGTCGCACGCGGATCGGAGCCGAAACGAGAATTTTGGACGGAGACCGCTTCGGGCGCGGCCGGCATGTCCTGCGGACGGCCGATGCTGGTGTAGTGGAAGCCCGCGGCCTTCATGTCGGCCGGGGTGTAGACATTGCGCAAGTCGATCAACACCGGCGACTTGAGCAGCGATTTAGCGCGCGGCAGATCGAGATTGCGGAATTGATTCCATTCGGTGAGCAGCACGACGGCGTCCGCATCCTTCATGGTCTCATAGGCGTCGTTGCAGTAGACCACGTTCGGGAGAAGATTCTTGGCTTCGTGCATACCTTCCGGGTCGTAACCGCGCACGACCGCGCCTTGTTCTTCCAGGACTGGGATGATCGAAAGGCTGGGTGAATCGCGCATATCGTCGGTGTTCGGCTTGAACGTCAGGCCGAGGAACGCAATCGTCTTGCCCTTCACCGAACCGCCGCAGGCCGCCGCGATCTTGTCGGCCATCTTGCGTTTGCGCTTGTCGTTGACGTCGACGACGGTCTCGATGATGCGCAGGGGCGCGCCGTAATCCTGGGCGGTCTTCACGAGGGCCAGCGTATCCTTCGGGAAACACGAACCGCCGTAGCCCGGGCCCGCATGCAGGAACTTCTTGCCGATACGGCCATCGAGGCCGATGCCCTTCGCGACGTCGTGAACGTTGGCGCCCACCTTCTCGCACAGGTCGGCGATTTCATTGATGAAGGTGATCTTGGCCGCGAGGAAGGTGTTGGCGGCGTATTTGATCAGCTCGGAGGTTTCGAGCGAGGTGAACATGATCGGCGTTTCGATCAGATACAGCACGCGGTAGAGCTGGCGCATGACTTTTTGCGCGCGCTCGCTTTCGGTGCCGATGACGACGCGGTCCGGGCGCATGAAGTCGTTGATGGCCGAACCTTCGCGCAAGAACTCCGGGTTCGAGGCGACATCGAATTCCAGGTCCGGGCGGGCGGCGCGGATGATGCGTTCCACCTGGCGGCCCGTGCCCACCGGGACGGTCGACTTGGTCACGACCACCGCGTAGCCGCTCAAATGCGCGGCGATATCCATGGCGGCGCCATAGACGTAGGACAGATCGGCGTGACCGTCCCCGCGGCGGCTTGGAGTACCAACAGCGATGAACACCGCGTCGGCGCCGGCGACGGCGGCTTTGATGTCGGTGGTGAAGGTCAGGCGGCCGGCGGCGGCGTTGTCGGCGACCAAGGTGTCGAGACCCGGCTCATAGATCGGGATCTCACCCTTCCTGAGCCGCGCGATCTTCCCGGCATCGCGATCGACGCACACCACATCGACACCGAATTCCGAAAAGCACGCCCCGGACACGAGGCCGACGTAGCCCGTTCCGATCACTGCGATGCGCATTCACACTCTCCTCTGGAGCAAGAGGCCCAAAAGACCGCCACGCTCCCCAAGTCTCTATCTTTCGAGCACATTCTTATCGGAAAACCGCAATCACGCTTTTCGGGACCATGCTCTAAGAGTTCATCAGCCGCGCCAGCAGCGGCTTCAGACGCGGCGCGAGTTCCGGATTGGCCAAAGCGAAGGCGACGTTCGCCTCGATGAAGCCGACCCTCGTTCCGCAGTCATATCTCTTCCCTTCGAAGCGCAGCCCGTGGAAAGGCGTGCGCGATATCGTCTTATTCAAAGCGTCGGTGAGTTGGATCTCGTTGCCGGCGCCGCGCGTATGTTTGTCCAATTCGTCGAAAACGGAGTGGTCCAGGACATAACGTCCGATGATCGCAAGGGTCGAGGGCGCCTTTTCCGGCTGCGGCTTTTCCACCAAACCGCGCGCGGCGGCGAGCCTCCCATCGTCGGATGCGACATCTAGAATGCCATAGCGGCTGGTTTGATCCCGCGGAACATCCTCGACCGCGACAACATGACCGCCCACCTTGGCATGGGCGTCGATGAGCTGCTTCATGCAGGCGGTTTGCGACAGCACCATGTCGTCGGGCAGGATGACGGCGAAAGGCTCGCGTCCGACGAGGTCCTTGGCGCACCACACGGCATGCCCCAGGCCCAGAGGCTCACCTTGAATGACGACCTTCATATGGCCCGACGGCAGGCTGGCGTCGCGCACGAGCTTGAGTTCGGCCATCTTGTTCTTGGCTTCCAGGGACGCTTCGAGCACCGCCTGGGCCGAAAAATGCGCGGCGATGGCGTCCTTGCCTTCGGCGCTGACGAAAATGAATTCCTCGATCCCCGCCGCGCGGGCTTCCTCGACCGCATACTGGACCACCGGCTTATCGACGACCGGGATCATTTCCTTGGGAATAACTTTGGTGGCGGGGAGAAATCGGGTGCCGAGGCCGGCGACAGGCAGGACCGCCTTACGCACGCGCTGAGCCATTGAGAATCCTATCGAACAATTGCGAGGGGGCCGGCGGGGAACCGGCCGTGAGAATTTGTGACACGCCACAGGTGAGCGTGGCAATGCAACCTTTCAATTATGAAGATGTTCCCTTCAGGAGAAAATCCTTTGCCTGGTTCACTTTAGCGGCCAGATAGTCGCTCCCGCCCCGGTCTGGGTGGAGCTGAGTCATCAGCTTGCGGTAGGCGGTTTTGACGTCCTCGGGCCCGGCCCCGTCCTTCAGGCCCAGAATGCGCAAAGCCTCGTCCCGGGTCATGGCCCCGGCGGCGGCGGGCGGGGTCGCGGGAGCCGCCCCTTCGGTCTCGCGCCATTCCGGGTGGGCGCGGTCCAGGAAGGCTTCGAGCAGGTTCACGGAATCCGCATCGGCCGCGACCTCGCGCAGCAGCGCCGTGAGATCGGCGAGCGGCATCTGGCTGAGGCGGCGGCCCCGCTGCGTGCCCGCGCAGACCTCGCCGTCCATGGCGCCCGTGGACAGATCGAGGGTCATGTTCAAGAAGGCGCTGGTGACATGCGACGCATGTGGTGAGCCGGGGCCCGCGCCGAGGCCGTGCCCGAACCCGAACGAACGGAACATGCCGGTGAACTGGCGCATGGCGTTCACCATGTGGAACACGCGCCACGCCCAGGCGAAGAAGGCCATCAAGAGGCCCATGGCCGCGCCGAGGCGGCCGGTGCCAGCAAGCACGACGATGCCGAGCACCAAGACGCTGGCCCCGATCCATTTCGCGCTCGACTTGATCTGCTTCACGTCGGCGTCGGAATACCATTTGAGCAGGAGGTAGATCGCGACGACGACCGCGACGCCAAGGAGAAGCGGCCCCATCAGGTTTTCCCGCTGACTTGATGCGTGATCTGGAGCGCCGCGCCGCCGGTCTTGGCGCCGTAGTCCTCCAGCGCCTTGCGCCCGCCGGCCGCGAACACGGCGACGGCTTTCAAAAGATCGCGCAGCTGCTGCGCGCTATTGGCATCGAAGGTGGAATAGGCGCCGCGCGTGATGCGCGCGATCTGGCGGAACACACGGCCCGCGGGGTCGCTCGAATGACCGAAGGCGCCTTCGTGAAACACAAACACCGGCACGCCTTGCAGGCCAAGCTGGCCGGCGGCGTCCGCGATCGCGTCCTGGGATTCCTCGACCGCGTCGCCGATGAAGACCATCGCGTTGACCTTGGACGCTTTCGACGCCGCGAGCGCATGCCGCAGCACGCGGACGATTTGTGTATTGCCGCCCTCGACATCGACGGTGCGCATCAGGTTCGCGACGCGCGCCGGATCGCCGAGCCACGGGCTCGCGCCGAAATCCATCACGCCGCGATAATAGACCAGTTGCACATCAAGCCCGCCGACCGTGGCCGCCTCCTTGAACATATCGCTCTGGATCGCCATGGCCTGGGCCCAGGTGGGGCCGCGGCTGGCGGTGGCGTCCATCGCGAAGATGAGGCGTCCGTTTTTGGCGCCCGGCGCGCGCACGGGTGTCTTGGCCGCCTGGTTCAGGAAGGCGGTAACGTCACCGGAGGACGAACGCGTGGTGGGGGTCTTGTTACCGGACATGAAGGCCTTTTATTTTGAGCATGTTCTGATCGGAAAACCCGCCGACGAAGGTCGGCATCTTAAAAGATGCGCGCCTTCGCGCGCGGCACTTTTCCGGAACATGCTCTAAGCGCTGATCAGCGACGTCTCCAGCGTATCCTTTAAACCGAGTGCAATCATCAGGGCCCGGAGCTCCTGGCGGGCCGCGACATGGGACATAGCGAGCGCGCCGCCCTTTGCAAGGGCCGCCAGATCCTCGACCGTCAATCCATCGAGGAACAACTCGCGATACACCACGCGTTCGGCGATGCCGTCCACAAGGCGAAACCCGATACGCCGCGCGAGCTCGGCCAGGAGCTTCGCGACAAGCTTCTTGTTACGCGCCTCGAGCTGGCCGAGGCGGTTACGTAACACGACCCAGTCGATCGAGCCGCCGTCCCTTTTCGCGCGAAGCTGCTTGGCGCGCCAGACGCGCTCGGCATAGTGGCTGGGGCGCACGATGGTCTGCTTCAACGGATCGACATCGGACATCACGTCGAGATCGATCAGGCTGTCGTTCATCGGGGTCACGATGACGTCGGCGAAGGAATGACCAATCTGCGAGAGCGTGGTGTCGAAGCCCGGCGTATCCACGACGACCACATTGTGGCCGCCGGTTTCCGCGAGCACACGCGGCAATTCCACTTCGTAGCCGGTTTCATCGGTGCGGGAGCTGATGGCGTGATGCGCCGGCAGCGGAATAGGGAGTCCCGTGCGCTCCTTGTAACGCTTGCGGTTGGCGACGTATTTGCTGAGGGTGCCTTGACGCGCGTCAAGGTCGACGGTCGCGACCGAGAGGCCGCGGTTCATGAGGGCCACCGCGAGATGCATGGCCAGGGTCGATTTGCCGGTGCCGCCCTTTTCGTTGCCGAAAACGACGATCCGCGGTGTGGATGGGGAACGCATTCTGCCTACCAAAACTGAACTTCGCGGGAATCTTAATGGGCGCAGCGTTCCACGTCATTGCAAAACAAAACAAAAAATCGACCCTTCCCCGCGTTTGAGAGCTCAATCGCGGTTAGATACGATAACATCTCGGCGCGCGGAGTTCTCCCCGCGCCTCCCCTTTCAGGGGCGGGAGAAAAAACAGCTAGGATCGTCGTATGGAGCATGTGGATTGCATCGTCATCGGCGCCGGTGTCGTCGGCCTCGCCGTCGCCAGGGCCATGGCGCGCAAGGGCCGCGAGGTGATCATCCTCGAGAAAGCCGACGCCTTCGGGACTGAAACCAGCTCGCGCAACAGCGAAGTGATCCACGCGGGCGTGTTCTATGTCCACGGCAGCTTGAAGGAGCGCCTGTGCATCGAGGGCCGCGACAAGATGTACGCCTTCTGCGACGCGTACGGGGTGACCTACAAACGCAGCACCAAGCTCATCTACGCCGCCGACGACGGCGAGCGCGACGGCTTGAAGGCGCTGCAAAAACATGCGGCCGACAGCGGCGTCCATTTGACCTGGCTGAGCGCCGCCGATGCGAAACGGCTGGAACCGGAGCTCCACTGCGCGGCCGCGCTGCACTCCCCCTTGAGCGGTATCGTCGACAGCCACGCCTTGATGCTGGCGTTCCTGGGCGACGCCGAGGCCCACGGCGCCTCCATCGCCTACAACAGCCCCGTGATCGGCGGGCGGGGGACCGAGGGCGGCGTCGAGATCGAGACCGGCGGTCCGGACGCCATGCACCTCACGGCCCGCACGGTCATCAATTGCGCCGGATTGGGCGCGCAGGGGATCGGACGCGCGATCCAGGGCGTCCGCCCGGCGAGCGTCCCGCGCCAGCACTATGCAAAAGGCAGTTATTTCTACCTTTCGGGGAAAGCCCCGTTCAGCCGGCTCATTTACCCTTTGCCGGGCCGGGCCAGCCTGGGTCTCCATTATACCCGCGACCTGTCCGGCCAGGGCCGGTTCGGGCCGGACCTCGAGTGGGTCGACGCCATCGACTACCGGGTCCAGGAGGAGCGGGAACGCCTGTTTTATGGGGAAATCCGGCGTTACTGGCCGGGGTTGCCGGACGGGGCCCTGCGCCCGGGCTACAGCGGCATCCGCCCCAAGATCCAGGGGCCCGGGGAACATGCGAAAGACTTTTTGATACAGATGCCCGCCGAGACCGGCGTTAATGGTTTCGTTGCCCTTTACGGCATAGAATCGCCGGGGCTCACCTCATGTCTCGCCATCGCCGATTGGGTGGCGTAGCGGATAACGTGATCAGGCGTATTTTATCGACCTTGCTGGCAACGAGCTGTTTGTTCTCCCTCACCGTGGCCACGGCGCAGGAGAAGCCGGTCGCGCCTGCCGCGCCCGCGGGACGCGCGCTGGGGCCGCCGCCCGGCGCCGGCCTCGAAGGCTCGGACCCGGAGCCGGTGGAAATGCCGGAAGACACCCCGGCGATCCCGGTCCCCGCGGCCAATGCGAAGCCAAGCGCGCCGAGCACCGACCTGCTCGACCGTACCCGCAGCCTTCTCGGTGAGCTCGAAATCCTCGACATCCCGCTTCGGGACATCCCCAACTACCGCGCCTACATGCGCGAGATGGTGGAAGACCTGGCCACGTACGCCGAAAAGCGCGATCCCAAATTCATCGTCGTCACGCGTCCGGGATTCGATCTTTTGTCCTGGAGCCGCCGCGAGTTCGACCTCGCCGAAATCAAGCGCGATCCGCTGGCGCGGATCCCCGAGGACGCGATTGTCCAGGTGGGCACGCCGATGCGCCGCTACATCCAGAGCATCGACGGCTTCTTCCTGAACGGTCAATTCTGCGCGCCTTTGCGCGTTCCGGGCGCCGACCTCCAGGCCATGCTGACGCAGGGTTTGAAGGCGCTCACCGTCGAGCATTGCCGCACGCCGGAGCAGGCGTCGGCCGCGCTGCAGAGCGCCGTGCGCATGGGGGCGATCTCGCACATCGATCTGGATGACGCCGACGATTTCGCCCGCCCGCCGACGCGCCGCCCCTCGCCCGAAAATGCGCGCAATGTCGAAGGGCTGCTCGACGCGCGCAACATGGTCATGCTGCTGGACAGCCGCGCGTACGCCACGCGCGAAGAATGGTTCGCGGCCATGGCCGGCACCAACTACGACGTCCTCGTCACCGACGCCTTCTACAAGGGCAACCGCTCGCTGACCAAAGACGAAGTCCATCACCTGAAATTCAAGGAAATCGGCGCGCGCCGCCTCGTCCTCGCGCGCATGTCCGTGGGCTATGCGGAAGACGAGCGCTTCTACTGGCAGCGCGAGTGGCGGATCGGCGAGCCGAGCTGGATTCAGGCGCTGGGCCCCGAACGTCCCGGCCAGTATGTGGTCGAATTCTGGAACCCGGCGTGGAAAGCCATCATCGGCCGCTATTTCGCCGGCATCATGGACCTGGGGTTCGACGGGGTCGTGCTCGACGGTGTCGAGGCTTATCGCCGCTGGGAGTTCATGACGCCGCTGGACCCCGTACAGGCCCAGCGCAACGAGACCCAGCGCTAAACGAAAAACTTAAACGGGCGCGGCCTCGCCGCCGCCGGTCATCTTCTTGATGACCAGCGCGAGACCCGCGACGATCTTCTGGCCCATGGGCCCGCCGTCGCCTTCCATCTTCTGCTGCATGATGAGACGCAAGGTCTCCACATGCACCTTCACGCCTTCCATCTGCGCGTCGGAGAGGTCGTCGCCGCAATCCTCGATGAAGCGCGCGAGCTGCGCGCCGACGTTGGAGATCAGCGGATAACCGAAGCTGGCGCCCTGCCCCTTGATGAGCTGGACAATCGCATAGAGTTCCTGCACGCGCTCGACCCGGTTCGCCTTGTCCTGCATGGCGACGTCGTAGGCCGCCTGCAAGCGATTGAGGTCGTCGCCCACCGCTTCGAGGTAATCGAATTTCGCGTTGCCCATCGACTTCTCGGCGGCATCCAGCCAGACGCCGTCGATTGTTCCCGTCACCCCAGCCAGCTTCTGCTTCTGCCGCAAATTGTTCGGCGGCGTAATGTATTGAACTTCAGGCTTGTCAGACATCAGTGGTCCTTAGGGGGGCATACCTGGAAACGCTCCAGGGTGCTTGGCAAGTGGGAGTGTACCCGTCCCGTGCCCGCTTTGCTACCCCTTGAGGGGTTAAAGAAGGACCCACGTCGCGAGTCCTAGGAAGGTGAAAAAGCCCACAATATCCGTCACGGTTGTAAGGAAGACACCGGCCGACGACGCGGGGTCCGTGCCCGCTTTATCGAGGGCGAGCGGAATGAGAATCCCGGCAAGGCCGGCGACCGTGAGATTGGTGAGCATCGCCGCCGCGATGACGGCGCCGAGCAGGATGTCGCTGAACCACAGCGAGGCCACGACGCCGACCAGCGTGGCGAACAGGACCCCGTTGATCAGGCCGACGAACAGTTCCTTTCCCACAACGCGCAAGGCGTTACTGGAGTCGAGTTCGCGGGTGGCGAGCGCGCGCACCACCGTTGCGAGGGTCTGGGTTCCCGCATTGCCGCCCATGCCCGCGACGATCGGCATGAGCACCGCGAGGGCCGCCAGTTTCTCGATCGACGCGGTGAACATGCCCACGACATAGGAGGCCATAAAGGCCGTGATGAGATTGAGCGCGAGCCAAGTGAAACGCGACTGGGCGGTGGCGATGACCGCGGTGTAGAGGCTCGACTGCTCCACTTCGCTCACACCGGCCATCTTCAGGATGTCCGCGCCGGCCTCTTCATCGATGACGTCCACGATGTCGTCGATGGTGATCTGGCCGATCAGGCGTCCGGATTTATCGACCACGGGC
This sequence comes from Pseudomonadota bacterium, assembly GCA_020160875.1. Classification (GTDB taxonomy): domain Bacteria; phylum Pseudomonadota; class Alphaproteobacteria; order Rhodospirillales; family Rhodospirillaceae; genus SHVO01. The sequence goes on along the minus strand of JAIUPE010000048.1, from coordinate 14,164 downwards.
GCCGCGGCAAGGTCGCGCTGGCGGAACAGGAAGGCCACTTCCTCGCGGTCCATATCCGTCGGGATGATGTCCATGTCCGGACTGATGAGGTCCTGCATGCGCGCGGGGCGCTTGGATGTGAGCACGCGGTGCAATTCCACGACGCCCTGCGGACGGTGGCGGGAATCCACCACGAACACGACAAAGAACTTGTCGGGAATATTGCGGGTCGAACGCAGAAAATCGATGGTTTCGCCGACGGTCCAATAGTAGGGCACCGCGACCAACTCGCGCTGCATGAGACGCCCGGCGGAATCCTCGGCGTAGGCGAGGCCCTGTTCGATGAATTCGCGTGTGTCCGGCGGCGTGCGCGCCAGGATCTTGGCGCGCTCCTCGGGGTCCAGCTTGCCGGCCACATACACCGCGTCGTCGGAATCGAGCTCGGTGAGCGCGACGGCGAAATCCTCGAACCCGAGCGCGTCCATGACCTCGTAGCGCACTTCGGCATCGAGTTCGGGCAACACATCGGCCTGGAAATCATCGCGGATCGCCTCGATCAGAAGGCGCCGGTCCTCGGAGTCCAGACGCTCCAGCAAGTCGGCCATATCGGCGTAGTGGAGGTCTTCCACCAGCGCGCGCGCCTGCTCGCGGTCGTCGGCCCGCAGCGCGGCCTGGACGTCCTCGATGAACGCCGGATCGAGCTCGAAGCCGTCGTCGAGCGCGTCCTCGACGGGCCCTCGGGCCCGCGCGGGCGGCGGAGGCGAAGATGGCGTTTCGGCGCTTGCCACGTCAGGCTCCAGGGGCGTGCGAATTGTGTGATTGCGGGCCCGGATAAGGACCGCGCGGCCCTTGTGCCAGGGGGATAAAACGATGGCAAGTGAAAGCGGTTTGAAACAGACAAAGCCCCCTCCCTTGAAAAGGGAGGGTTGAAAGGTTTTTTTGTCTTGGGAGAGCCCTTGGTAGAGGACTCTAGATCCTGCGTGGCTCCGAAGGAGCGAAGCAGGATGGTGCGGTCGAGAAGACTCGAACTTCCACGGGTTGCCCCACAGCGACCTCAACGCTGCGCGTCTACCAATTCCGCCACGACCGCATCGTGTGGGGCGGATCGCTCCGCCCCGGAAAGGAGGCGGTGGAATACCAGATTGATTCGAGCCATGCAAGAAACGCGAAGCTCATTTTTGGACGCCTTGTTTTAGGGCGCCCAATGCGCCTAACTGGGCTTATGGACCAGCCTTTTCCGTCCTCCGCCCCGCCATCCCCGCCCGCGACCCGGCCCGCCAACGGCCCGGTGGAACTACGCATTTCCGAAGCCCCCGTCCCCTACCCGGAGGCGGTCGCTTTCATGGAAGAGCGGATCGCGGGAATCCGCGCCGGAACCGCCAGCGAATGCGTCTGGTTTCTGGAGCACCCGCCGCTCTATACGGCAGGCACCAGCGCCAAGACCTCCGATCTCTTGGCGCCGCATCGCTTCCCGGTTTTCGCGGCCGGCCGCGGCGGCGAATACACCTATCACGGCCCCGGCCAGCGCGTGGCCTATGTGATGCTCGATCTCAGTCGCGCGGACTGGTGCGGCGGCGGCACCGACGTGCGCCGCTTCGTCCATAATCTGGAAGCGTGGTTGATCCGCACCCTCGCCCGGCTCGGCGTGACGGGCGAACGCCGCGCGGGACGCATCGGTATTTGGGTCGATCGCGGCGATCGCGAGGACAAGATTGCCGCACTTGGAATTCGCGTGCGCCACTGGATCACCTTTCACGGGATCGCGCTCAATGTGGCGCCGACCCTCGAGCATTTTTCCGGCATCGTGCCCTGCGGTATCTCCGCACATGGCGTCACCTCGCTCCGCGATCTCGGCAAGACGGCAACCATGGCGGAGGCGGACACCGCCTTGCGGGCCGCCTTCACCGAGGTCTTCGGCGTGGAACTCGCGCCTGCACGCAACGCGGGCTGAAGCCGCGGAAACATCAACCGCCCCCTCGGCGTTGACTCCAGCGAGCGTTCTTCGCGGACCATTCGGTCCCTTCGAGCGACCCCACCGACCGCGGCTTTGTGGATACCGCGCCGGGAGGCGTCAGGCTTTCTGCCGCGCCCCTATTTTGGACAGGAGAAACGTGATGCGCGTTGGCGATCTCATGACCCGTTCCGTCGAACTCATCGCCCCTTCCGATTCGATCCAGGAGGCGGCGCGCAAAATGGCCGACGAGGATTTCGGCGTGCTTCCCGTTGCCGAATTCGATCGTCTGGTCGGCGTCGTGACGGACCGCGATATCGTCATCCGCGCCGTCGCCCGGGGCGGGGCGCCGGACAAGACGTATGTGCGCGACGTCATGTCGAAAGACGTGACATATGTCTTCGAGGATGACTCGAGCGACGAAGCCGCGCGGAAGATGGCGCGCTTGCAGGTCAAGCGCCTGCCCGTGCTGAACCGTGACGAGCGTCTCGTGGGTATTCTGTCCCTCGGCGACATGGCCACCATGCGCCTGACGCACGCGGAAGCCAGCGAAGCCCTGAGCGCGATCTCACGGCCCAGCCAGACCACGCACGCGCATATCTAGGGGTCGGCCGTCGGCCGCTGTTGAAAGCCGGAATAGACGTCGGCGCCGGACACATCCTCGGCATTCACCTGCGTCACACGCGCGATCGGCGGCCCCGCGTGGCAGGCCGCGACCAGCGCTTCGATGGCCTCGCGCGCACCTTGCACCTCGCACTCCACGGTTCCGTCGTTCAGGTTGCGGACCCAGCCGGCGAGACCCAGCTTCTTCGCTTTATGAGCGGTCCAGGCGCGGTAACCCACGCCCTGGACGCGCCCAAAGATTCGCAGACGAACCGTTTTGTGCGCCGGTTCCCCTGCCATAGATCAGCCGAACTCGAGGATCATCTGGTCGACGGCGAGCGAGGCACCGGCTTTTTCGTGGATCTTCTTCACCGTCGCGTCGCGTTCGGCCTTGAGGACGTTCTCCATCTTCATGGCTTCGACGATGGCAAGCGGTTCACCCGCCTTCACGTCCTGGCCCTCCTTCACCGCGAGAGACACGAGCAGCCCCGGCATCGGCGAGAGCAGATACTTCGACAGATCCGGCGGCGGCTTGTTGGGCATCAGGCGCGCAAGCTCGGCCTCGCGCTGCGTGTAGACATGGACATCCATCTGCGCGCCCGCGCTGAACAGGCGGTAGCCCGTGCCTTTACGATCCACCTGGATGGTCACCGGCTTCTTGTCGATCACGGCCGTGAACAGCGGCTGACCCGGCACCCAATCGGTGATCACGTCCACCGTCTTCTTACCGATGGTGACCGTGCCGTTCGCACCTTCGTCGGCGGCGACGCTGACCGGCGTTTCCACGGTCTTATCGCCGTCCTTCGTGACGATCACCCAGGCGCTCGGCACCTTGCGACCGTGGCCGGGGATCTGCCCTGAGATCGAAGCCGCCCGGCGCGCATAGGTGTTATGCACCAGCGCGGCGACCGCCAGCAGCTTCGAGGAGTCTTCGGCCGGCAGATCCTTGTCCGAAAAGCCTTGCGGGTATTCCTCGGCGATGAAGTTGGTCGAGAGTTCGCCGCTTTCGAACCTCTTTTTGCCAAGGACCGAGGCCAGGAAGGGAATGTTGTGCGAGACACCGCGGATGTAATAAGCGTCGAGGGCCGCACGCATGTGGGCCGTCGCCTCGGCACGGTCTTTGCCGTAGCTGCAGAGTTTCGCGATCATCGGATCGTAGAACACGCTGATCTCGCCGCCTTCATACACACCGGTATCGACGCGCACGTTGGCGGTTTCTTTCGGCGCGATGTAGCGCGTCAGGCGTCCCGTCGAGGGCAGGAAATTGCGGTAAGGATCCTCGGCGTAGACGCGGGCCTCAATCGCCCAGCCGTTGATCTTCACGTCGCTTTGTTTGATCGGAAGTTTCTCGTTGTAGGCGACCCGGATCATGAGCTCGACCAGGTCGAGGCCGGTGATCAGTTCCGTGACCGGATGCTCCACCTGCAGACGCGTGTTCATCTCCAGGAAGTAGAAGTTCCGCTTGGTGTCGACGATGAACTCCACCGTGCCGGCGCTGACGTAATCCACCGCCTTGGCCAGCGCGACGGCTTGCTCGCCCATCGCCTTGCGGGTCTTCTCATCCAGGAACGGGCTGGGAGCTTCCTCGATGACTTTTTGATGGCGGCGCTGGATCGAGCACTCGCGCTCGTTCAGGTACAGCGTGTTGCCATGACGGTCCGCGATGATCTGGATTTCGATATGGCGCGGCTGCTCGATGTACTTTTCGATGAACATGCGGTCGTCGCCGAAGGACGACTTGGCTTCCGACTGCGAGCGCTCGAATCCTTCTTGGACCTCGGACTCGTTGCGCGCGATGCGCATGCCCTTCCCGCCGCCCCCGGCGGACGCTTTGAGCATGACGGGATAGCCGATCTCGCCGGAGATTTTCTTGGCGTGGGCGACGTCCTTGATGACGCCCAGGAACCCTGGGACGGTCGAGACGCCGGCCTTGTCGGCCAACTTCTTGGACTCGATCTTGTCGCCCATGGCCTCGATGGCATAAGCGTCCGGGCCGATGAAGGCGATCTTCGCGGCGGCTAAGGCCTCTTGGAACTTCTTGTTCTCGGACAGGAACCCGTAGCCCGGATGCACAGCTTCGGCGCCGGTCTTCTTACAGGCTTCCACGATGCGGTCGATGACGAGGTAACTTTTTGCGGTGGCGCTTTCGCCGATGTGAACGGCCTCGTCGGCCATCTCGACGTGCGAGGCGTTGCGATCGGCGTCGGAATAAACCGCCACCGTCTTGATGCCCATCTTCTTACAGGTCTTGATCACACGGCAGGCGATTTCGCCGCGGTTCGCGATGAGGATTTTCTTAAACATGGGAGGCCCGGACAACGAAAGCTGCGAGGCTGCTGTTTTTTAGATGCGCGCCTTCGCGCGCGGGAAGGATCTTCTTGAACATAGGTCTGACCCTTAAAGCGGGATGTTGTCGTGCTTCTTCCAAGGATTCTTCATATCCTTGGTTTTCAGCATGGCGAGCGAGCGGCATACGCGCCGGCGGGTGCCGTGCGGCATGATCACGTCGTCGATGAAGCCGAGGTTGGCGGCGCGGAACGGGTTCGCGAAGCGCGATTCATATTCCTTGGTGCGCTCGGCGATCTTGGCGGGATCGCCGATGTCCTGGCGGAAGATGATCTCCACCGCGCCCTTGGCCCCCATCACCGCGATTTCGGCGGTCGGCCAGGCAAAGTTCACGTCACCGCGGATATGCTTGGAGCTCATGACGTCATATGCGCCGCCGTAGGCCTTGCGGGTAATGACCGTCACCTTGGGCACCGTGGCTTCGGCGTAGGCGAACAAGAGCTTCGCGCCGTGTTTAATGATGCCGTTGAACTCCTGGTTCGTGCCCGGCAGGAAGCCCGGCACGTCCACGAAGGTGACAATGGGGATGTTGAAGCAGTCGCAGAAGCGCACAAAGCGCGCCGCCTTGCGGCTGGAATCGATGTCCAGGCATCCGGCCAGCACCATCGGCTGATTGGCCACGATCCCCACGGTCGTGCCTTCCATGCGCGCGAAGCCAATGATCATGTTCTTCGCGAAGTGTTCGCCGATCTCGAAGAAGTCGCCCTCGTCCACGACCTTCAGGATCAGCTCCTTCATGTCGTAGGGCTTGTTGGGGTTGTCCGGGATCAGGGTGTCGAGCGAGTAGTCGTCGCGGTCCGGCGGGTCGATGCTCGCGAACACCGGCGGCTTCTCTTTATTGCTGAGCGGCAGGAAATCCATGAGACGGCGGAGCTGAAGGAGCGCGTCCACGTCGTTCTCGAAGGCCCCGTCGGCCACACCCGATTTCTGCGCGTGGGTCATCGCGCCGCCGAGCTGTTCCTGCGTCACCGTTTCGTGGGTGACGGTCTTCACCACGTCCGGGCCGGTCACGAACATGTAGGAGCTGTCTTTGACCATGAAGATGAAATCGGTCATGGCCGGCGAATACACCGCCCCGCCCGCGCAAGGCCCCATCACCAGGCTGATCTGCGGCACGACGCCGGAGGCCAAAACGTTCTGCAGGAACACGTCGGCGTACCCGGCGAGCGAGGCGACACCTTCCTGGATACGCGCGCCGCCGGAATCATTGAGGCCGATCACGGGCGCGCCCACCTGAACGGCCTTCTCCATCACCTTCAGGATCTTCTTGGCGTGGCTCTCCGACAGCGAGCCGCCGAACACCGTGAAGTCCTGGCTGAACACGAACATCGGGCGGCCGTTGATGGTGCCATAGCCCGTCACAACACCGTCGCCGGGGATGCGCTGCTCGCCCATGCCGAAGTCTTCACATCGGTGTTCGACGAACATGTCCCATTCCTCGAATGAGCCCGCGTCAAACAGCAGCTCGATCCGCTCGCGCGCAGAAAGCTTGCCCTTACTATGCTGGGTCTCAATGCGCTTCGCGCCCCCGCCAAGGCGAGCCGCCGCGCGTTTCTGTTCAAGCTTCTGGATAATCTCGTGCATGTAATGTCCGATTTTGGAACGTTTCGAGGATTCCCGGCCCGGCGGAGGGACCGCCAGGCGCCTCAAAGCCATAGCATAGGAGCCCCGGGACTTTCACAAAAACTACGCGCAGAAACTGCTCATAAAGCTCTGGATTTCAGCGAAAAAATTGCAAGCGATACGATTGACCGGCCGCCGAACGGGACGGACTGGCGAGGGCTCCTGTCCTTGCGTATAACCCCGGCATGACAGAACAGACTCCCGCCAAACCCCAGGTCAATCAGCTCCTCAAATTCATCCTCGAGATGGGCCCGCTGCTGGTGTTCTTCCTGGTGAACAGCCGGGCCGGCATCTTCGTGGGCACCGGCGCCTTCATGGCCGCCACCGTCATCGCGCTCGGCGTGTCCTACGTCCTGATGCGAACCATCCCGGTGATGCCGCTCGTGACCGCCTTTTTCGTCCTTGTCTTCGGCGGCCTCACGATCTGGCTCGCGGACGACCTCTTCATCAAATTGAAGCCGACGATCATCAATTCCCTATTCGCGGCAATCCTCCTTTTCGGCGTTCTGACGGGACGCCTGTTCATCAAGCTCGTGCTCGAGAGCGCGTTCAATCTCACCGATCGCGGATGGCGCATCATCACATGGGCGTGGATCGGCTTCTTCATTTTCCTCGCAGCGATCAACGAAATCGTCTGGCGGAATTTCTCAACGGACTTCTGGGTGAGCTTCAAAGTGTTCGGCGTCATGCCACTTACGATCGCGTTTAGTTTCGCGATGATTCCCGTCGTTCTGAAACATCAGTTGCCCGAGGCCGCATCGCGCGACGAAAAGCTAGACAGTCCGTAACTTTCTCTATTGAATGCGGCGCGCCGGGATTGCGATCGGGAGGTCCGGTTCCATTTTTTGTTCACCGGAGACTGACCGTGACCGCCAAAAAATCCGCGAAGAAGAAAAAGACTGATTCGAAAAAAGCTGGAGCGCGTGCCAAAGCGCCCGCGAAGAAGAAGGCCGCGAAAGCCGCCGTCAAAACGAGCCTGAAAACAAAGGCGAAAACCAAGCCGACCGTGAGAGTCGCGCGCCCGGCGATGGCCCGCGGCCGCCGCTAAACCGACAACGTTAGATAACGTTCGATCGCGTTCAAATCGCCGGCGATGCGTTGCCGGCGCGTGTGGGCCTCCGCATCCTCGCCCCACTTCTCGACCTGATAGAGTTCATCCAGAAAGGCCGCGGCGAAGCAATTCGCCGCGGTCACTTTTTTGTGAACAAGCGCAAAAGCCAACGTGAGGGAATGCGTAAGCGACGCCGCCGCCTGAAAAGCGGTGAGTTGGGAATCGTTCAGTTTCTCTAAAACCTTACGCATCTTCGGCGCCGTCTCGGACGGTTGTGTCACCGGCATCAGCCCCTCTGTCGAGTTCAGCGCGATGTCGTGTTCGCGCAAAAGCCAGTCGACGATCGGCTGCCACACCGTGCGCTGACGTTCACGCAAGTCGGCCGGATGCCCGGCGCGATAACAAATTGAATCGGCATCGACAAACGTCAGCAAGTTGTCGATGACCGCGCCGCGCTGCGGAGCCACGCGGTCAATCTCGGTCGCGAGCAGGCGCGTCAACGGCATGGTTTCGGGATCCACATGCGGGTCTTGCGCGTCCCATTCGGCGGCGACGGCGGCAATGAGTTTCTCCGCTTCTGAAGAAAGCGGTTTACGCAGCGGCGTGAGCGCGGACTTCCCATCGAGCAGCACGGCGAAGACGCCGGCATCGCTGGCCGCGAAAGACGCCACCTTATAAACACGGCGCGGTTTCGGGGGCGCGGTCTCGCGCACCCGCATCTCCAGCGGTTTTTCTTTATCCATGAGTTCTTACGGCGTGATTCAGTTTCAGCAAAATTGATGCGGTGGGCGCGTCGCGCGATTTATTATCATGAACCCGCTCTTATCGGAAAACCGCCCACACTTTTCCGAACCATGTCCTAGCCTTTACGATAGGCCCGCGCGCGCGCGCAAAGATCGTCCGCCGGCGCGGCCTGCGCCGTTCCTGTGCCGGATTTCGATCCGATCCCAAATAGCGCGCCGATGCCGCCAAGACCACTACCGCCGCCTTTCGCCAACGCGGAGCCGAGGCCCGCCACGCCTTTGACGACGCCCGCCTGATCGACACCGACACTCGGCGATGAAAGCGAACCGGTGACTTTCACAGCCTGCGCCAATTGATTGAGACCACCAGCGACGCCGCTCGCCCCTTGGGTACGCACATTAAGGTCCAAGCGTTCGTTGCGCAGATCGATTTGACCGGTCGAGGTTATGGACATCTTGTCGGTGACAAGCACGACACTCTGGTTCGATTGCGCGATCCCGTCCGCGATCTGAAAGTTCGCCACGCCGCAACGCGCGACCGTATAAGGGTCTTTGTTCGCGAACGGATTGGCCATGTTCAGAACCTGGAGGATTACCCCGGCGCCCGGCACGCTCAGCGCATCATTACGGATACGGCTTTCGCCCATGCCCGCGATCAGCGAACCATCCAGCGAGGCCATCACGTCGCGCATCGAATTACCGGTCCCGCGCACATCGAGCGCCATGTCGATCGGACCTTGGGTGATAACGTCGCCTTTCTTGAAGGTCTTCGCGAGGCCTTCGGCGCTGAAGCCCTTTCCCTGAACCTTGAGCGTCATCGTCTTGTCGCTCGCGTTCAATCCGACGTCGGCGGACACCGTACCACCGGCGACAGCCAGCGTGACCGGCGCGGCCGTCATCCGGCCACGGTTGGCCTTCACCGGAATGGAGATGTCTGCGAACTCCACACCACTGGCATTCGTCATCTTGCCGATCTTCAACGTCACATCCGCATCAACCGCGTTCAGGCCGTCCCACGGCAACGGTTCGGCGGAGAACATGCGGCCGTCGCTTTTTGCAGGCGCCGCGCCGCCGAACTTCGCGACATCGAGTTCCGGGATCGCGATCGTGCCCTTCGCGAAGGGACGGCCTTTCACCATCTCGACCGTAAGGTCCGAGCTGGCCGTGAGCCCATAACCGGTCATTTCCAGTTTCGCGGGGAACGCTTTGTTCATCGCGACCAGGACGGCGATGGGCGCTAGCGTTCCGTTCGCCGTGACATTTTCACCGGACATCTTGCCCGCGAAATTCACCTTGCCGTCCTCGGCGATGCTGAGACCGCTGACCACGAGATCGAGCGGCGCGCCGGCGCTCTTATAATTAAGAGTCGTATCGGCGACGTTCAGCGAGGTGATGCCGAGATCGGCGATCTTACCCTTGGCTTTCATCTCGAACGCACCGACCGCCAGTTTTCCGGTCGCCTGGCCATTCTTGAACACCGCCTCGGCGGTTTTCGCGGCAACGGAGGAGATATTCATATCCTGAAGGGCGCCGTCGATATTCACCGCGATCGCTTTGGCCGTGACATCGGCAGAGCGGCCGGCCTGCGCATCGCGATAACCGAGCTTAAGCCCGTTCACGGACACGCCGCTGACATTGAGCGGTGTCGAAGAGCCTTCCGACGCGACATCGAATACCCAGTTGCCCCGCCCCTGCTTGTCGATCTCGAGCAAGATGTCCGGGTTTTCGGCGGTGAGTTCGGTGAGATTGATGGTTCCGAACAGGAGGGGGATGAGCTGCGTGTGTACTTCCACACGCGGCAGGATGACCATTTCCGGGCGGCTGCCCCATGGCGCGTTCGCGAGCTTCACATCCGTGAGCACAATCGCCGGAGTCAACGAAACCGCGAGGTCGATATCGCCAATGGTGACGTTGCGGCCCGTCGCGACCTTCGCCTGCTCTTCGATCATCCCTTTGTACTGATCGACATTGAATGTCATCAGCACCGCGACGACACCAACGACGATAACGGCAACGACAACGGCGGCGATCTTAAGAATTTTCATTGCGCACTCCTGGCGAGATCGGGCGAGGAAGCCGGTGTGATCAAAGTAGTGATAGCGTGCATGAGATCGCTCAAGCGATCAACTAGGAGGTGCGCACCGGCGGCCCGCAATTCCGTGACCGGATGGTTCCCCCACGCGACTCCCAGCGCCGAAACACCCGCCGCGCGTGCCATCAGGATGTCGTAGCTGGTGTCACCGATCATCACGGTATGCGCGGGCGCGGCGCCCGTCGCCGCCATCGCCTGTAAGATCATCTCCGGGTGCGGTTTTCCCGGCGCATGTTCAGGGGTCTGGATGGTCACGAAACGTTGGGCCAATCCATGGCGTTCCAGCACATGGCGTACGCCGCGCATGGCCTTGCCGGTCGCGATACCGAGCAGCACGCCGTCCGCATCCAATGCATCGAGCACTTCATGCGTGCCTTCGAACAAAGGTTCGCTGAAATCGGCTTCGGTCCGGAAACGATTGAAACAATCGCGGTAAGCCTGATCCAGCTCCAGGAGGCGTGGACGCTCAAGATTCGGGAAAAGACGGCCCAAGGCCTCGGTGAGAGAAAGGCCAATCACCAACGGAATTTCGGCCGCCGGCGGCGGCTCGATTTTCATGCAGGCGGCGGCCTCATGCACGGCGCGCACGATGTTGTGCGTGCTGTCGACAATCGTACCGTCGAGGTCGAAGATCGCCAGACGCAGCGGCGCCGTCATTTCGCTTCGCTCTCGTCAAAGCCGAGGTCGTCAAACGCATCGGCCATGTGTTTGGGCAGCGGCGCGGTCACGGTGAGCGGTTTGCGGCCCTGGCGCGGAATGGTAAGCGAGCGCGCGTGCAGACACATACGGTCGGCCACGTCCGAGAGCAGACCATCGCTGAGATCCGTGCGTTGCGAGGGGTCGGGGTTGGTGATGGAATATTTCCCATCGCCGATGATCGGCGTGCCGATGAGCTTGCAGTGGGCGCGCAGCTGGTGCGTACGCCCTGTCTGCGGCATCAGCTCGAGCCAACTGATCTTGCGCGCGGCGGTGGCGACGACGCGGTAGTCGGTCACGGCCGTCTGGCCTTCCTCGTCGTCCCACTCCATGCGCTCGAAGCCGCGGCTGCCGGTCTTGGCGAGCTTCGCGGAGATCGTGCCGGCTTCGTGCTCGGGATGGCCGATCACAAGAGCCCAATAGACCTTTTCCATATCGCGGCTTCGGAAGAGGTTCGCGAGACTGGTCGCCGCTTTCGCCGAGCGCGCGACGATGAGCACGCCGGACGTGTCGCGGTCCAGCCGGTGCACCAGGCGCGGGCGTTCGTCGCGGTCGAACTTGAGACCGTCGAGCATCCCATCGATGTGGCGCTCGGTCTTGGTGCCGCCCTGGACCGCGAGGCCATGCGGCTTGTTGAGCGCGATGAGATCGTCGTCCTTATAAAGGACCATCTTCTGGATTTCGGCGAGATCGCGCGCCGACGGGACAAAGGCGGCCTTTTTGCGTGGCGCTTCGCTGTTCTGCTGGACCGATGCGCCGAGCGGCGGGATCCGGATCACCTGCCCCGCTTCGACGCGCTGGCTGGATTTGACGCGCGCGCCGTCGACACGGATCTGTCCGGTGCGCAGCAGCTTTTCGATCCGGCCTTGGGTCAGTTCTGGAAAGCGGCGCTTGAGCCACCGGTCGAGACGAGTGTCGCCCTCGTCCCTTGCTACTTCGATTTGCTGCACGCCGCTCATGACTACTCCGACTTATTGTCGCGCAGCTTCTGCCAGTATGCGAGGCGCTTGGCTACCTCGCGTTCGAAGCCGCGCTCGACCGGGCGATAGAATTGTTCGCGGGCCATGCCATCCGGGAAATAATTCTGACCGGAGAAGGCCTCATCCTGGTCGTGGTCGTAGGCGTACCCGTTGCCGTAGCCCAGGTCCTTCATCATGCGGGTGGGCGCATTCAGGATGTGCATCGGCGGCGTGAGGGAGCCGGTTTGCTTGGCGGCGGACCGTGCTTCGCCGTAGGCGACATAAGCCGCGTTCGATTTGGGTGCGGTGCCCAAATAAATAATGAGCATGGCAATCGCGAGTTCGCCTTCAGGCGACCCGAGCCGGTCGTAGGTTTCCCAGGCCGAGATCGCGATCTGAAGGGCTTGCGGATCGGCCATGCCGATATCCTCGGCCGCGAAACGGGTCAGGCGCCGCAGGAGGTAAATGGGGTCCTCGCCGCCGTCGAGCATGCGGCAGGCCCAATAGAGCGCGGCATCCGGGTCCGATCCGCGCAGGGACTTATGCACCGCGCTGATGAGGTTGTAGTGACCTTCCCGGTCCTTGTCGTAGACGGGCGCGCGGCGCTGCACGACCTTGGCGAGCCCGGCGGCGTCCAGCGGGGATTTCGGCGGCGGCGTCAGGGCGAAAATGTCTTCGGCCAACGTCAGAATGTGACGCCCGTCGCCGTCGGCCATGGCCCGCAGCGCGGCCCGGCCGTCATCGGTCAACGGCAGCGGCCGGCCGGCATCCGCTTCGGCACGCGTGAGCAGACGATCGAGCGCCGCATCATCCAGGCGCCGCAGCACCATGACCTGGCTGCGCGACATGAGCGCGGCGTTCAGTTCGAAGGACGGGTTCTCGGTGGTGGCGCCGACCAGGATGATCGTGCCGTCCTCCATATAAGGGAGGAAGCCGTCCTGCTGGGACCGGTTGAAGCGGTGGATCTCGTCGACGAACAGGAGGGTGCCCTGCCCCATCTGCCGGCGCTTGGCGGCCGCGTCGAAAATCTTGCGCAGGTCGGCGACACCCGAGAACACCGCCGACAGCGGTTGGAAGTAAAGATCGGTGCCTTTCGCCAGGAGACGCGCGATGGTGGTCTTGCCTACCCCCGGCGGTCCCCAGAGGATCATGGACGTCACCCGCCGGGCGGCGACCATGCGGCCGATGGGACCTTCGGGACCTAGAAGGTGCTCCTGCCCAACCACGTCACCGAGGGTCGCGGGCCGCAATCGATCAGCCAGGGGCTGGCCGACCTTCGGCCCCTTACCCGTTCCGGAGCTTCCGGGCGGCGGATCTTGCCCGGCGAAGAGGTCGCTCATCCCCCCACCTGGAATTTGAGAACCTGGCCGTCGCGGTTCAGGGTGACGACCCAGCCGCGGGGCGACGCGCCCAAGGCACGTTGGAGGTCGGCCACCGATTTCACGGTGACCTCGTTCACATCCAGGATCAGATCCCCGGGCCGCAGACCGAGGCGGGCGGCGATGGAGTTTCCCGACAAGGTCATGACGATGACCCCCGGTTCCTCGTACTCGCGGCCCAGTTCCTCGGCGAGCGCCGGGTTCAGGTTCGCAACCGTCGCGCCCGCGAACGGCTGCTGGCCGGTCAGGACGGTCTCCTGCCGGGCGGGCGTGTTCGGCGGCGCCACCAGGGCGATTTGTATAGCTTGCTCTTTTCCGTCGCGCTGGACGCCCAGTCGCGCCGTCCCGCCGACCGGCAAAGTCGCGATCATGTAGCGCAGCTCCTCGAGGTCCTGAACCTCGCGGCCGTTCACCGAGCGGACGATGTCGCCGGGCTGAAGGCCGCCCTTCGCCGCCGGGCCGGCGGCGACGACACGCTCGACGAGGACGCCCATGGGCCGCGGAAGGGACAGGGACCGCGCGAGGTCGGCCGTGATGGTCTTCCCGGAGGCGCCAAACCAGGCGCGAACCGCTTTTCCATCTTTAAGTATACTTGCAACAACGGTCTTTACCATATTGGAAGGAATAGCAAATCCTATTCCATTGCTCCCACCGTCACGCGAGTAGATGGCCGTGTTAATCCCAACAAGCCGACCGTCCGAAGTGATGAGCGCGCCGCCCGAATTCCCTGGGTTCACGGCCG
>JAIUPE010000047.1 GCA_020160875.1 Pseudomonadota bacterium | reverse complement strand
AGGAACTCGGCCGGGCGCGTGTCGTTGGCGACAATACCGCCGACGACGGCGGCGGCGAGGAAGATCGCCTGCGGTTTGGTCTCGCGCATCCACGTCTCGACCTCGACCTGACGCGTGAGATCGAGTTCGCGCCGCGTCGCGGTCAGAAGCGTGACGCCCTCGGACTCGAGCCGGCGCACCAGCGCGCTGCCCACCATGCCCCGGTGGCCCGCCACCCAGACGCGTTTGCCCGCAAGAGAATAAGCGCCTGCCATTAATCGTTCCGGCCGAAACGCGTCGCTTCGGCCTTCACCGTGGCGAGATCCGAGGCGACCATTTCCTTCACCATGGTTTTGAAGGACGTCTTGTGTTTCCAGCCCAGCACCTTGTGCGCTTTACGCGGATCGCCGAGCAAGAGGTCGACTTCCGTCGGGCGGAAATAGCGCGGGTCGATTTCAACCAGGGTCTCGCCGGTCTTGGCGTCGAGGCCTTTCTCGTTCACGCCCTTGCCCTTCCATTTGATCTTGCGGCCCACCTCGGCGAAGGCGAGTTCGACGAACTCCCGTACTTCATGGGTTTCGCCGGTGGCCAGCACGTAATCGCTCGGCGTCTTCTGCTGCAGGATCTTCCACATGCCTTCCACGTAATCACGGGCATGACCCCAGTCTCTCTTCGCATCGAGATTGCCGAGGTAGATCTTGTCCTGAAGGCCGAGCTGGATGGCCGCGACGGCGCGCGTGATCTTGCGGGTGACGAAGGTTTCACCACGAAGCGGGCTCTCGTGGTTGAACAGGATACCGTTGGAGGCGTGATAGCCGTAGGCCTCGCGGTAGTTCACGGTGATCCAGTAGGCGTAAAGCTTGGCGGCGCCGTAGGGCGAACGCGGATAGAAGGGCGTCTTCTCGCTCTGCGGCACTTCCTGCACCAGACCATAAAGCTCGGAGGTAGACGCTTGGTAGAAGCGCGTCTTGTCTTTGAGGTCAAGAATACGGATGGCCTCAAGCAGGCGCAGCGTGCCGAGGGCGTCCGAATTGGCGGTGTATTCCGGGGTCTCGAAGCTGACCTGGACGTGGCTTTGGGCCGCGAGGTTGTAGATCTCGTCCGGCTGCACCTCTTGCACCAGTCTGATCAAGTTGGTGGCGTCGGTCATGTCTCCATAGTGAAGGAAGAACTTCACACCGGTTTTGTGCGAGTCCTCGTAAAGGTGATCGATGCGGCCCGTGTTGAAGGACGAAGAGCGGCGTTTCACCCCGTGGACCACATAGCCCTTCTTCAGAAGGAACTCGGCCAGATAGGCGCCGTCCTGACCGGTGACCCCGGTGATCAGGGCGACTTTCTGCACGGGGCTCCTCGCGGATTTTTTTGCTGGTTTTTTAGCCATAAGGGGTCCGAAAGACACGAGATTTTGAGGGACGCGGATTTGGCTAGCACTATGTCTTGAAACGTCTTAACGCTCAATGACGGCGTCCATTTTCGAGACAAGAGAGTTCATGACGGCCACCACCGAACTATACGTGCTTTGCGCCGGCGGCCACGCCCGCGTGCTCATCGATATCCTGCGGCGGGCGGGAAAGGCCGTAACGGGACTCACCGATGATGACGCGGCGCTGCACGGAACCACCCTTGATGACGTGCCCATCATCGGGGATCAGCAGGCCTTGCTGATGCGCGGAGCCGACAGCCGTGTTGTGGTGAATGCGCTTGGCAATAAACCGCGCACGGGCGATGCAGGCATGGGGCTGCGGCGCGGTCTTTTCACACGCTTCAAGGAAAAGGGCTTCCGTTTCGAGACCGTCATCAGTCCAGATGCTTCGGTTTCGGCGCGCGCGCTTCTGAACGAGGGGGTGCAGGTGGTGACCGGCGCTATCGTCCATCCAGGCTGCCTTATCGGCGCCAACACCATCATCAACACCGGCGCCCAGATCGACCATGACTGCCGGATCGGCGATCACTGCCACATCGCGCCTGCGGCCATCCTGTGCGGCGAAGTGACCGTGGGTGAGGAATGCCATGTCGGGGCCGGGGCCGTCGTGGTCCCCGGGGTGACCATCGGGGCCGGGGCCGTCATCGGGGCCGGAGCGACGGTCGTGACCGATATCCCGCCAGGGGCGACTGTTCTTGGTAAGACCATCAGAACGGGCGGCGAACGGCCGACATGGCTGCAACCGTGATAGGGATAGGCCCGAAATATAGGGATGCCGTCCTCTCGTCACTGTTGATTGATGATCTGGGCTCTAAAGCATTATAAGGGCGGCGAATTTTGCGCCAAAAGCCGCCTTGCGCTACACTTGACCTTTGGCCCTTCTGGAAGACCTTGTGACCGATCAGGCTCGCAAAAGACGCCCCTGGGCGCTGCTGCATCTTTTGCAACGGCGCAATCTGATGGTCTTTGCTTTCGATGTCGCCATGGCCTTCCTGGCGGTGGTCGCGGCCTTCGTGCTGCGCCTGTTCGAGGATGTCTCTTGGGGATTCTTCAGCGCGCGGCCCGAGATTTTGCAAATGGCGGGCGTCTTCGCCGTCGTCGCGGCCGCAGTCTACCTCGTCACCGGCATCTACCGACACATGTGGGAATATGTCTCGGCCAAGGACGCCTTCAACATTCTGCGCACGGCGACCCTCACCGTCGCCATCTTCCTGCCGGTGTGGTTCTGGCTGACGCGTCTCGAATCGCTGCCGCGCTCCGTGCCGGTGATCTCCTGGTTCGTGCTGGTAGCCTTTCTCGCCGGACCGCGTCTGCTCTATCGCATCTCGCGCGACGGCCAGATGCGCGGTCTCATGCGCCGTGTGCCGAACGGCACACCCGTGCTGCTGATCGGCGCCGGGCCTGAAGCCGAGCATTTCATCCGCGCGGTCAGCCGCGGCCCTGAGCCCAGCGTGCGTGTCGTCGGCATGGTCGCCGCCGCCGATGGCGTGGGCGCCGACCGTGTCGGCCAGGTCATCCATGGCGTCGAGATCCTGGGCCGCGAAGGCGATATCCTACGCGTGATGAACGCGCTCGCCCGGCGCGGCGAACGGCCCGAGAAGCTGGTGCTCGTCACGCCGACCCACGACGGCGCGGAGGTGCAGCGCCTGCTTGCCGCGGCGGAAGATGCGGGCTGCCAGCTCGCCCGTGTGCCGCCACCGACGGACCTGCAGGCTTATGACACCACCGACCTCAAGCCACGCCCCATCGCCATTGAAGACCTGCTCGGCCGGCCGCAAGCGCGCCTCGACCGCGTGGCGATGACCAACATGATCAACGCACGGCGCGTGCTGATTACAGGCGCGGGCGGCTCCATCGGCTCGGAACTGGTGCGTCAGATTTCCGACGCGGGGCCGGTGCATGTCACCCTCGTCGATAACGGCGAGTTCAATCTCTACTCCATCGATCTCGAAATCCGGCAACGTCATCCGGCGCTCTCATGCACCACCATCCTCGCCGATGTGCGCGACGCGGACCGTATCCGCGACATTCTCAATCGCGAACGGCCGGATCTCGTTTTCCATGCGGCGGCGCTCAAACATGTGCCGATGGTCGAGACGAACCCCATCGAAGGCCTGCTGACCAACGCGCTCGGCACACGCAATGTCGCTGAAGCCTCCATTGCGGTCGGTGTCGCGGCGATGGTGCTGATCTCCACCGACAAGGCGGTGAACCCGCATAACGTGATGGGCGCATCCAAGCGTATCGCCGAGATCTACTGTCAGGCCGCCGATCTGCGTCACGCCGGCACACGCTTCATCACCGTGCGCTTCGGCAACGTGCTGGGCTCCGCCGGTTCCGTGGTGCCGCTGTTCCAAAAGCAGCTCGAAGAGGGAGGGCCTCTCACGGTCACTCATCCCGAAGTCGAACGCTATTTCATGACCGTGCGCGAGTCCGTGGAACTCGTACTCCAGGCCGCCGCGCTGGGCCGGATCCGCAACGACGAGGGCGTGATCCATGTGCTCGATATGGGACCGCCGGTGAAGATCATGGATCTCGCCCGCCAGATGATCCGTTTGGCAGGCAAAACGGTCGGTGTGGATATCGACATCAAGATCACTGGACTGCGTCCGGGTGAAAAGCTGAAGGAGGAGCTGTTCCACGGCCAGGAGCCGCTCGTGGCCACCGATATGGGCGGCATCCTGCTCGCCCAGCCTCGCACCTTGGACCACGCCATCGTCGCGGCGCGCTTCACCGCCCTTGAGGACGCCTGCCGCCGTCGGGACGAGGGCGCCGCCTTCGCCATCGTCAAGGACATGGTGCCCGAGCTGCAGCGGGCCAGCCCCACGGTTGGAAAACCGCATCTCAAGGTTATTAAGTAAAAGTCTCTCCCGGATCGTCGGCGCGCCGTGCTAAACCGCGCGTTCATCTCCATCCGCCCGCGCCAGAGCCCCGAGAGAGCATATGACCCCCATCCGCCGCGCCCTTTTCTCCGTGTCCGATAAGACCGGGCTGATCGAATTCGCCTCCTTCCTGCACGGTCAGGGCGTCGAGTTGATCTCCACGGGCGGGACGGCGAAAGCGATCCGCGACGCGAAGCTCCCCGTACGCGATGTCTCCGAGGTCACTGGCTTTCCCGAAATGCTCGACGGGCGCGTGAAGACCTTGCACCCCATGGTGCACGGCGGTCTCCTTGGCATCCGCGGCAACGCCGAGCATGAAAAGACCATGGCCGATCACAAGATCGCGCCGATCGATCTCCTGGTGGTGAACCTCTATCCCTTCGAACAGACCGTCGCGCGCGGTGGGAACTATGACGACTGCGTCGAGAACATCGACATCGGTGGCCCGGCTATGATTCGTGCCGCGGCGAAGAATCACGCGGGCGTCGCGGTGGTTGTCGACGTCGCCGACTACGCTGTGGTCGAAGCCGACATGAAAGCAAACAACGGCGCCGTCACGGACGCGACCAAGCGCTCATTGGCTGCGCGCGCCTATGCGCGCACCGCCGCTTACGACGCCGCCATCTCCACCTGGTTCGCGGGCGAGTTGAAGGAAGAGTTTCCGCGCTGGCTGTCGTTCGCGGGTTCGCTCAAGCAGACGTTGCGTTACGGCGAAAATCCGCACCAAAGCGCCGCGCTCTATGTCACCGGCGACAAGCGCGCGGGCGTTGCGTCGGCGCAGCAGGTACAGGGCAAAGAGCTTAGTTACAACAATATCAACGATACCGACGCGGCCTATGAGCTGGTCGCCGAGTTCGATACGCCGGCCTGCGCGATCATCAAGCACGCCAACCCTTGCGGTGTCGCGCTCGGCACGGACTGCCTCGACGCTTACACCAAGGCGCTGGTGTGCGATCCGGTCTCCGCGTTCGGCGGCATCATCGCGCTGAACCGCCCTATCGATGGTCGCACGGCGGCGAAGATCACCGAGCTGTTCACCGAAGTCGTGATCGCGCCGGGCGCCGACGACGAAGCGCGGGCGCTGTTCGCCAAGAAGAAGAATCTTCGCTTGCTCATCACCGATGGTTTACCCGACCCACGCGCGCCGGGCCGCACCGTGCGCAATGTCGCCGGCGGTTATCTCGTGCAGGGCCGTGACACCGGCCGCATCACCAAGGCCGATCTGAAGGTCGTGACGAAGGTGAAGCCCACGGAACAGCAGCTCAACGATTTGGTCTTCGCCTTCACGGTCTGCAAACATGTGAAGTCCAACGCGATCGTCTATGTGAAGAACGGCGCCACGGTCGGGATCGGGGCAGGCCAAATGAGCCGAATCGATTCGGCGCGAATCGCTTTCTCGAAATCCAAGGACGCCGCCCAAGCCGCCGGCCAGCCGGGCGCGCTCACCGAAGGCTCGGTCGTCGCCTCCGACGCCTTTTTCCCGTTCCCGGACGGACTCCTGGTCACCGCCGAAGCCGGCGCCGTCGCCGTGGCTCAGCCCGGCGGCTCGATCAAAGACGAAGACGTCATAAAAGCCGCTGACGACAAGGGCTTAGCGATGGTCTTCACGGGAATGCGCCACTTTAGACATTAATATCTGAGGCTGACCCAGACCTGCGGCGCGTCAAATCATTATGGGGTCAGACTCCATTTATTTGATTTACTCTGACCCCGTTTCTTTGACGTCCTTGAGGAGCCAAAGACCAAGGATAAGAAACACCGGCACCACGGCCATGCCGAGCCGGTAGTTGTTCGTCGCCGCTGCGATGAGGCCGACCAGCGCGGGACCGGCGAAGGCCGTCACTTTCCCCGAGAGCGAAAACAGCCCGAACATCTCGCCGCGCATATCGGGCGGGGCGATGCGCGCCATCATGGTGCGGCTCGCCGCCTGCACGGGACCAAAGAAAGTGCTCATGATCAGGGCCGCGCCCCAGAAGGTGATCGGCGTCGGCGCGAAGAGCACCGCGATGGTCGCCACGATCAACGCCATCAGTGAAATCGAGATCGTGCGTTTGGAGCCGATCCGGTCGTCCACCCAGGCGAAAATCAGCGCGCCGAGTCCGGCGGTCACATTGAGCGCGATACCGAGCAGGATAACGTCACCGAGCTCCATACCGAACACCACGGCGGCGTAAACTCCGCCCAGCGCGAACACCGTATGCACGCCATCGGAGTAGATCATCGCTGCGATCAGGAAGCGCAGCGCGTTGCCGTGGGCCCGCGCGTGGCGGAACGTTTCGGCAAGCTGACGCAGTCCGCCGCTGACCGCCTGACCGATGGACACGCCGCCGCCGTCTTCCTTCACCATAAAGAACAATGGGAGCGCGAAGATCGCGAACCACCCGGCCACAAGAATGGCCGTCGCGCGCACATGTTCGGCCTGATCCTTATTCAGTCCAAACGGAACGGGATCGGCCTGTACCAGGAACACCAGTGCGATCAGCAGCGAGATCAGCCCGCCGGCATATCCGCAGGCCCAGGCCCAACCCGACACGCGCCCCAGCATCGCGGGCGGCGCGACGTCCGGCAACATCGCGTTGTAAAACAGAAGGCCCACTTCAAACCCGACGGTGGCGACCACCACGCAAATCAGCGCGAATGGCGCATCGGCGGCGTCGGGGCGCACGTACCACAGCAGCGCGGTCGCGATCACGCACACGACCGATACGCCGGCCAGCCACGGTTTGCGTCGTCCGGTTTGATCGGCGATGGCGCCAAATACAGGACTGATCACCGCAATGATAAGCCCCGCGATGCCCATCGCGAGGCTCCATTGACTCCCGCCCGTGGTAGGGTCGGCCGCGACGCCTTGCGCGAAATAGGCGGCGAAAACGAAAGTGACGATAATGGTGGTGAAGGCCGAATTGGCGAAGTCGAACAGCGACCACGCGATGACCGGACCCTTCCTCATGCCAACCCTAAGGCTTTCTGCACGCGCCACACGACGTGCATCACGGACAGCGCTTCCGCGCCGCTCACGGCGGGCGGTGCGCGATGTCGAATGGCGTGCGCGAAGCTCATCATCTGGCGGCCGAGGTTATTGGCATCGCCTGCGACTGGAAGCGAGGCGCCATCCCGCGTCAAGCCGCGTTGGATAAAATCGACGCTGTAAACCGCGCCATCCTTCATCTCGACGGTCAGATCGCGCGTGCGTCCTTCGATGATGCGGCTCGCGGTCAGATGCGCCGTCGCGCCATCGGAAAATGTGAGCGTGGCAACCGCATGATCCTTCGTGCCCATGGCGCGGATATCCGTGACCGGCAGACCCTTCAGCGCCATGACCACATCAAGGTCATGGACCATCAGATCAAGCACCACGTCGATATCCGTCACGCGCGCACTGCCGGAATTCATGCGCCGGGCGGTGAGGGTGCGCATGTCGGCCGGCGCCGGTTTCAGGGCTAAAAACGCCTGTATGCCAGCGTTGAACCGCTCCACATGGCCGACCTGTAAGACCACGCCGCTCTTCTCGGCGGCGGTCATCAAAGCACGGCAATCTTCCTCATTCAGCGCGAACGGCTTTTCGACAAGGCACGGAATGCCGCGTGCAAGCAACGGCTCCGCGACCGCGCGGTGGTCCGCGCTCGGCACCACGACCAGGGCCGCATCGATTTCGCCGGCATAAGCGAGCGATGCGGCCGCGCGCGCGCTGATCACCGCCCCGACCTGATTGGCGCGCTGGACGTCTTTGTCGACGACCGCAGCGATCTTCACATCCGTGAGGGTTTGCACGGCCTTCACGTAATTCGCGCCCATGGCGCCCGCGCCAATCAGCGCGAGTTTCAATGGAGCGGGCTGGGACGAGGGAATCGGCGAGGCCATGACGCCCGCCGCACTCACGAAGCGGCGCCGCGAACCGTGGCGATGATCTCGTCCTGCACGTCGGCGGCGAGGTAAGGATGCATCGGCAGGCTGACGACGTCGTGCGCCAGTTTCTCGGTCACCGGCAATCCACCGCCTGCGACGGGGAACCCGCGATAGGGTTGCTGCAGATGGATCGGCTTCGCATAGAACACGGCGGTCGAAATCTTCTTGGCGGTAAGAGCGGCGACGATGCGGTCGCGGCGCGGCGAGCTGATGGTGTACTGCGCCCACACGCAGGTCGAATCCGGACGGATGAACGGCGTTGTGACCGCGCCCGCGAGGCCGGCGTCATAACGCGTCGCGATTTTGTCGCGCGCCTGGCACTCGTCTTCGAAGATCCCGATCTTTTCCAGCAGCACCGCCGCTTGAATGGAATCGAAACGCGCCGTCAGACCAACGCGCACGTTCTCATTACGGTCGCGGCCTTGACCGTGCACGCGCACCTGCATCAGCTTCTTGGCCCACTCTTCATTGTTGGTGAACACCGCGCCGCCGTCGCCGTAACAGCCCAGCGGCTTCGAGGGATAGAAGCTGGTCGCGGTGATGTCGGCGATAGAGCCGAGTTTCCGTCCCTTATAGCTCGCGCCGAAACTCTGCGCGGCGTCGTCAAGGATGAAGAGGCCGTGTTTGTCGGCGATCGCGCGGATGGCGTCGTGGTCCGCCGGTTGGCCGAAAAGATCCACCGGGATCACCACGCGCGGCTTCAAACCGGTCTGCTCGGCGACAGTGATCGCGCGTAGCAGCGAGTCCGGATCCATATTGAAGGTGTCGGGCAGAACGTCCACGAACACCGGGGTCGCGCCGATGATAGCGGCGACTTCGGCCGTGGCGGTGAAAGTGAAGGACGGTACGAACACAGCGTCGCCGCGGCCGATGTCCCAGGCCATGAGC
Organism: Pseudomonadota bacterium; assembly: GCA_020160875.1. Lineage (GTDB taxonomy): Bacteria > Pseudomonadota > Alphaproteobacteria > Rhodospirillales > Rhodospirillaceae > SHVO01. The sequence goes on along the minus strand of JAIUPE010000047.1, from coordinate 16,673 downwards.
GCCATGACCATCGCTGTCGTGCCGTTGGAGCAGGTGATCGCATGTTGCGCGCCGGAGATGGCGGCCAGGCGCTTTTCCGCCTCGAATACTTCCGGGCCCATGATGTAAGCCCCGTGGTCGAGTACGCGGTTGATGGCGGCCTCGATGCGCGTGCCCAGACGCTGCCGCTGCGCCTTAAGGTCAATCAGCGGGACCGGCGCCGTAGCGGCCGGAACAGTGGCGGTATCACGCATCAAACAAACCTGTCGGGACAAAACAAAAGAGACGCCGGCGGAAGGCCGGGTAAGGACATTAGGCCAGAACCTAATCTCTCGTCATAACGCTTGCAAATGGAATGGGTTGCGGTCACCTCTGGCCCCCTAGACGTCCTTGCCCTAGCTTCCTTTTTCATGACTTTGTCTGTCGCCCCCGTCCCCGTTCGAAAGCCCGGCCTCTATGGCCGGCTTCTGCGCGAGGGCGTGTTGCCCCATCTTGGCGTGTTTGTGTCCGCCAGCCTCTGCATGGTCGTGGTCGCCGCCTCCACGGCCGCGCTCGCCTGGCTGATGGACCCGGTGGTGAACCGGGTCTTCGTCGAAAAGCGCGCCGACCTGCTGTGGCCCGTCGGTCTTGCGGTTTTTGCGTCCTTTGCCTTGAAGGGCGCGGCCGCGTACGGCCAGACGGTCCTCATGACCCGGCTGGGCCAGACCGTCCTGACCGACTTTCAGAACCGTCTGTTCCGTCATCTTCTGCGGATGGACCTGGGTTTTTTTGCGGCCAACCGCACGGGCACCCTCATTTCACGCCTGACCACGGACATTGCCGCGATGCGCTTGGCCGTATCCACGGCGCTGACGGGCTTGGGCCGCGAAGTTCTGTCGGTGATCCTGCTTGTCGGCGTCATGTTCTATCAGGACTGGCTTCTGGCCTCGGTCGCCTTCATCACGTTTCCAGCGACCGTTATTCCCATCGCCCAGCTTGGTCGAAGGCTCCGGAAGGTCACCGCCAACACCCAGGCGCAGACCGGCGCGTTCATGACAATCGTGCAGCAAAGCCTTTCCTCCATCCGTCTCGTGAAAGCCTACCGGATGGAAGCGCTCGAGGTGGAGCGGGCCGAGGCGCTGACGACGCATATCCGCGATCTCACCATCAAGGCCGAACGGGTGAAGGCGCTCGCGAGTCCCCTGATGGAAACCCTCGGCGGCCTCGCGGTCACCATTGTCATTGTTTATGGCGGCTGGCGCGTTATCAACGGCGAAACCAGCGCGGGGGCTTTCTTCTCCTTCATCACCGCGCTGCTGTCCGCGTATCGCCCGATGAAGGCGCTCGCGAATGCGAATGCGCATGTCAACGAAGGTCTCGCCGGCGCGCAGCGTCTGTTCGATGTGCTCGATACCAAACCGGCGCTTGTCGAAAAGCCCAACGCGCCGGCGCTCGCCGTGCCGCGTGGTGAAGTGCGGCTCGAAAATGTGAGTTTCTCTTATGCGGCCGATGTCCCGGCTTTGCGCGATCTCACACTGACAGTGCCCGCCGGAAAGACCACGGCGCTTGTCGGCGCATCGGGCGCTGGCAAAAGCACGATCCTCAGTCTCATCCCACGCTTCTATGATGTCGGCGCCGGCGCGGTGACCATCGACGGCGTCAATATCGCCGACGTCACACTCGGCTCGCTGCGCGACGCCATCGCCTTTGTCAGCCAGGACGTGATCCTGTTCGACGATACGGTGCGCGCGAACATTCGCTACGGCAAGCCGGGCGCTGGTGATGCCGCCGTGGAAGAGGCCGCGCGTGCCGCCGGCGCGCATGAGTTCATCGCCGCCCTGCCGAACGGTTACGATACCATGGTGGGCGAACGCGGCCAGACGCTCTCCGGTGGCGAACGCCAGCGTATCGCCATCGCCCGCGCGCTTTTGAAAGACGCGCCGATCCTTCTGCTCGATGAAGCCACCAGCGCGCTCGACGCCGCCACCGAACGTCATGTGCAGGCGGCGCTCGAGCGCTTGAAGTCTGGGCGCACGACGCTCGTCATCGCGCACCGCCTGTCCACCGTCGCCGGCGCCGACCAGATTTGCGTACTCGACCAGGGACGCGTGGTCGAAACGGGCACGCATAGCGCGCTTATTTCCGGCGGCGGCGCCTACGCCCGCCTCCACGCCCTCCAGTTTTCCGCCGCCGAATGAGCCTCGAAAAAGCCTTTGCCAGCTACGAAGCCGGTGACCGCGCCACCGCGCGCGCGGCAGCTGAAGCGGAACTCGCGCGCGCCGCCAATAATGCCGACGCGCTGCATCTGCTGGCCGTCATCGCGCAGGATGAAAGCCGTCAGAGCGAGGCCGAGGATTTCGCGCGTCGTGCCCTCGAGATCGGGCCGGGCCAGCCGCTCTATCTCAATACGCTTGGGAACGGTCTGGTCGCGCAGGGGCGCACAAATGAAGCCATCACCGTTCTCGGCGAAGCGGCGCGGGCCGCGCCCAGCCAGCCGGATATCATGTTCAATCTCGCCAACGCCGAACGTACGGCGGGACGTTATGAAGGCGCTGCGGAGTCCTACCGAAAAGTCATCGCGCTACGGCCCGGCCATATCGGCGCCTACAACAATCTCGCGCTCATGCTGAAAGCGCTCGGCGACGCCGAAAGCGCCGCGACGGTTTTGATCGAAGCCACCGCCCGCGCGCCGGCGTCCTTCGAGATCCGCTTCAATCTGGGCAATGCCCTCCATACCGCCGGGCGCCTCGACGCGGCCGAAGGCGCCTTCCGCAAAGCCATCGAACTCGCGCCGCGCCATGTGGAAGCACATGTGAATCTCGGCGTCGTGCTGAAAGAGGGCGGCCGGCCCGATGAAGCGGAGAAATGCTTTCGCGCCGCCATCGCGCTCAATCCGCATATGTCGCAGGCGTACGTCGGCCTCGCCGATCTCACCGACGACGGCACCATGGACGCGGTGGCGCACCGGCGCGTCGTGCTTGCGCTCAAGCCTGATCTCGCCGCCGTGCGCTCGAGCCTTCTTATGTGCATGCAATACGCACCGGGTATATCACGCGCCGAGATCGCGGCTGAGCACAGGAAATTTGGCGAGATCCATAAATCGCCGCCGAAGCCCGCCTTCGCACCGGATCACGATTTTTCGCCGGAGCGCAGATTGCGCATCGGCGTGGTCTCGGGCGACTTCCGTTTTCACGCCATGGCCTTTTTCGCGCTGCCGGTGTTCAAGGCGCGCGCGCGCGATGAATTTGAACTCGTCTGCTATTCCACCGGCGCCAAGGTCGATCGCCACACCTTGAACTTCCGCGCCACCGCAGATCTTTGGCGCGACGTGCGCGCGCTTTCGGCCGAAGCGCTCGCCGAACTCATCGTCCGTGACAAGGTCGATATCCTCATCGATCTCGCTGGCCACGCGCCGCACAACCGCTTGCTGGCCTTCGCGTTGAAACCCGCGCCGCTGCAAGTCGCCTGGGGCGATTATGTCGATACGCGCGGACTTCCCGCGATTGATGTCCTGTTCGGCGATCCCATCCAGACACCGCCCGAGGACGACAAATTCTATGTCGAGCGCGTCAATCGCTTCGCGCCGGATTACATTTGCTATGCACCGCCTGACTACGCGCCGCCGGTCGCACCGCCGCCCGCGCTGCGCAACAACGGCATCACCTTCGGCTGTTTCAGCGAAGCCACGAAAATTGGTCCGGCCTCCGTCGCGCAATGGGCCGCGGTGCTGCGCGCCGTTCCTGACGCGCGCTTCCTGTTCAATGGCTATCTCTGGGCCGACGCGGGCCGTCAGGGCAAGATCATCAGCCTGTTCATGGACAACGGCATCGGCACCGACCGCATCAAGTTCCAAACCGGCGGCGACCACGCGGTCTTCCTTGGCCAGTATGCCGAGGTGGATATCATCCTCGACACCACGCCTTACTCCGGAGGTCTCACGACCTGTGAATCCCTGCTGATGGGCGTGCCCGTGCTCACGGTTCCCGGCGACCGCTTCTGCGGTCGCCACGCCGCCGCTCATCTCATCAACGGCGGCTATCCGGACGGCGTCGCGAAAGACGCGAACGATCTCATCGCCAAAGCCAAAGCCCTCGCCGCCGACCCCGCCGCCCTCGCGCCGCTGCGTACGAGTATCCGTAAAGCCTTCCTGGCGTCGCGCGTGTGCGATGTGAATGGATTTGCGAAAGACTTCTACGGTGCGCTGCGCACGGAATGGCGCAAACGCGCCGCCGAATAAAATTGACGAAAAATCGGGAAGGGCGGAGACTCTTAAATCTACCCTATCCATCCCGCGCCTTCAGCCGCAGCTATGCGAATGTGACGCGCGTCTTACGCTCAGACCTATAATATCGCTCCGATTTCCGCACCATCCATGCGCGCCACGCATGGATCGCGGTTTCTCTATCCACCTCGATTCGCCGCCCGGCCTCCGCCCGGCGGCTTTTTTTATTCCTCAATCTTGAAAGGACCACCCCATGAAAGGCGGCAAAAGCGCTTTCCCCGAAGATTTCCGGTTTACGTCCAATCCGACACCGGATCCCGTCGCAAGTCGTTCCCCGGCCAAGCCACCCATCGCGGACCATATTCCGGATATCACCCTCACCGGAGTTCAACGGCACTTGGAACCGCTCGAGAAGAATTATCATCCGCGAGATGCCGCACCGAGCGATGCCATCGCCAAGTTTGTAAGAGACAAAGAGGGTGGTGAGCGAAGGGCCGGGCGGCATGTGCCTTACATCCCAAAAGGCGACAAGTTCTATACGATTGGATATGGCCATAACCTTGGCGAGGCGCCCCCACCCGCTGGAACAGCTTGGAGCGAGCGGCAGGCGCTCGACCAGTTGAAGCAGGATATGTCGTCTGCAGCCGATCGTGTGCGCAGGTTAGTGAATGTGCCACTAACTCAAGCGCAGTTCGATGCGCTCACATCGCTCGCGTTCAACACGACAGAGGAGAGCTTCAAGAACTCTCGAATGTTAAGGAACCTGAATGCGGGTGACTATTTAGGAGCGGCAACAGAGATGCTAACGTTCGATCACGCGGGCGGCGTACGCCTTGATGGTTTAACAAAGCGACGTCGAGCCGAAGCCGAGACTTTTATGGGTCGTGATGCGCATCTGCTACCGCTCCGGCCAAACACAAAGTGAGACCTATAAAATGCGGTTAATCGCGCTCGTGGGCCCACTGTTTGTGCTTTTCATTTCTGCTTGCGGGGAAGAACCCACGAGCGCCGTACCTATCGCATTCGATCAAAACGAGGTTTGCAGTTCACAAGCGCAGAGTCCCGTTTGTGTCGCTAAAAGCCTCGAAGCCTGCCGAGCTCCAAGCGGTAACCCGGAGGGTTGTGGTGCAATAGGGGTGAAGAATACCGGTGAACGATGGGATATGCCCGGCCTCGACGCGTCGCCGTTGACGGAGACGCCATGGACAATGACCTGGGACGCAATCGCAGATGCGCAGTACACATGCGGTTACACGGTTGTGGCTGTCGAAAAAGTCGCATCTGACCGTTTTAAAGCCGACCCACAAATACGACAGGAACTTGTAGGTACGCATGAGCTCGTGCTTATCGACAATCGCTGCTTAGGCGAACGCGACGTCAAAAGCTTGTTTATGAAAGAAGGCCCCTCGGGCTGGTCGCTCGTTTCCTTCTACGATTGGGGAGTGTCCTGGGATGGGACGACATACGAGTCGATGTGCGAGCGGAATAACCCGTTTGTGAACCGTTATGCCATGTGCGACATGCGAGCCGTTGGCATCAAGCCCTATGCCATAACCCTTCCAGAGATCGAGAATGTGGTGCCTGACTTCGGCACGACCTTCCCGCTGGAAATGGTAGCCCAGTCTTGTGTAAAGGAAGCGGGCCAAGAGCGTGCGAACGAGCTAACTATTCATTGTAGAGCGGCATCCGGCGCTACTCATCCCCCATGCCACCCGATGAACTCTTGTCAGGTGATGGTCGAATCAATAACGCAGGATTGCGCTTATCTCACCGAACAGGCGCCGAAATACAACACGGTGCCGCCCGACTTCTGCAAAAATTACAAACGCTAGGATCACCCCGCCGTCATCGCGCTGAGTTGACGGTTGGCCACTGTCAGCATCGATAGGCTGATGTTGTCGGCGGCCTTGATCTCCGCCAGCACCTGATCGAAGCGGTCGACGCGCGTCTTGTTGGCGTCCACCCAGGCGTCCAGCGCTTTCGCGCCGGTGACCTTGCCGCCCTTGGCCGAAGCCAGGACGCGCGTCGTGATCGTCGTTTGATGCGCGAACAGCTCCTCGATCGCCGCCGACACCGCGAGGCGGTCCCAATGGCTTTGAGTGCCGAACGTCTCTGTGCGCTCTCGAAGGCCGCCGAGGCCGAAGCGCTGGCCCACCAGGAAGTACATCTTCGCGACGGCCGCGAGAGGCTGTTTCGTTGCATTAGTGACCGCGTTGACATCGTTGGCGGCGGCCAGGCGATACAGTGAGGCGACACTATGCGCGAGTTCCGCCGGCACGCCCTTCGCAGTATAAGCGTTTGCCTGACGCTGCACGTAGCGCGCGACTTCTTCCGACCATAGATCCTTCAAACTCTTGCGCAGGGTGTCCACGGCGGGTTTCAGGCTCTTGATTGTCGCCGCCATGTCCATCGGGATCGGACAGTGACGCAGCATCCACAGCACGCTGCGCACCACCATGCGTTCCACTTCCCACAGCATGGTAAGTTGGATCTCGGCCGGCACCTTGTTGTCCAGCGCCTCGATTGCGGTCCAAAGATCGCGCAGGCCGTAAGCGGCGCGTGTGACGGTATAGGCACGGGCGATATCCACGGGGCCCATGCCGGTGCGTTCCATGAGCGCGTTTATAAACGACGGACCGACGCGGTTGATGAAGCTGTTCGTGATCACCGTGCCGATGATTTCACGGCGCAGCTTGTGCTTTTCGATGGACCCGGAGAATTTCTTTTGCAGCGGTGCCGGGAAGTATTGGTGCAGGTCTTCCTCGACAATGGGATCGTCCACAAGGTCGCTAGTGACGATTTTATCGTACAGCCACATCTTGCCGTAACTCAGGAACACCGCGAGTTCGGGGCGCACCAATCCTCGCCCCGCCGTCAGACGCTCCTGGAATTCTTCATCGTTGGGCAGAAACTCGATGTCGCGGTTGAGCAAGCCGTCGCGCTCGAACAGCTTCATGGTGCGCTGCTGCGTGTCCAGAAGCGCCGGCGCGCGGTGCTGCATCATGCTGATGGTTTGGCTCTGCTGATAGTTGTCGCGCAAAACCAGATGAGCGACCTCGTCGGTCATTTCGGCCAGCAGTTTATTGCGGGCCTCCAACGTGATCTTGCCTTTGCGCATTTCGCCGTTCAGCAGGATCTTGATATTCACCTCATGGTCCGAACAATCGACGCCGGCGGAGTTGTCGATGGCATCGGTGTTCAGGCGCACGCCTTCCTTAGCGGCCTCGATCCGGCCTCGTTGAGTCATGCCGAGATTGGCGCCTTCGCCCACCACCTTCGCGCGGATCTGGTGACCGTTGATGCGGTGCGCGTCGTTGGCGCGGTCCGAGGCGTCGGCATTGCTTTCGTCCGAGGCCTTCACATATGTCCCGATACCGCCGAAGAACATGAGATCGACCTTGGCGCGCAGGATCGCGTTGATGATTTCCGTCGGGGTAGCCTCGGCCTTGTTGATTTCCAGCAGGGTCTTCATCTCGGCCGACAGCTTGATCGTTTTGGCGCTGCGCTCGAACACGCCGCCGCCCTTGCTGATCAGCTTGGCGTCATAGTCCGTCCAGTTGGAGCGCGGCATCTTGAACAGGCGCTCGCGTTCCTTGAAGCCCTTGGCCGGGTTCGGATCGGGATCGATGAAGATATGCAGGTGGTTGAAGGCCGCTTGCAGTTTTATATGTTCGGACATCAGCATGCCGTTGCCGAAGACGTCACCCGACATGTCGCCCACGCCGACGCAGGTGAAGTCCTGGGTCTGGGTGTCGACGCCGATTTCGCGGAAGTGGCGCTTCACACATTCCCACGCGCCGCGCGCCGTGATGCCCATGACTTTATGGTCGTAACCGGCGCTGCCGCCTGACGCATAGGCGTCGCCCAGCCAGAAGCCGTATTCCGCCGACACCCCATTGGCGATGTCGGAGAAGGTCGCCGTGCCCTTGTCGGCGGCGACGACGAGGTACGGGTCGTCCGCATCGCGGCGCACGACCTTGTCCGGATGCACGATCTTATCGTTCACCACATTGTCGGTGATGTCGAGCAGGCCGCGCTGCAGGGTTTTGTAGCACTCGATGCCTTCGGCCAGGAACGCATCGCGTCCGCCTGTCGCCGGCGGCTGCTTCACGACGAAGCCGCCTTTCGAGCCGGTGGGCACGATCACCGCGTTCTTGACCATCTGGGCTTTCACGAGGCCCAGGACTTCCGAGCGGAAATCCTCGCGCCGGTCGGACCAGCGGATGCCCCCGCGCGCGACCTTCCCGCCGCGCAGGTGAATGGCCTCCACGCGCGGCGCGTAAACGAACACCTCCACGTTCATGCGCGGCAGCGGCAATTCCTCGATGCGCTGGCTGTCCAGTTTCATCGAGATGTACCACTTCGGCTTCCCGTCCGCGAAAGGCTGGAAGAAGTTGGTGCGCAGGGTGCAGTCGATGAGGTTCAGATAGCGCCGCAGGATGCGGTCCTCGTCGGCATTGGTGATTCCGTCGAGCGCCGCGCCGATCTCCTTGCGGGTGCCTTCGATCGTCGTGGCCGTGGCTTTGGCTTTCGCTCCGCTGTTCAGTGCCGGATCGAAAGTGGTCAGGAACAGATCGACCAGCAGACGGGCGAGCTTCGGGTGGGCCGCGAAAGCGTTCTCGATATAAGCTTGGCTGAACGGGAAGGCCGCCTGGCGCAAGTATTTCGCGTAGGCGCGCAGGATCGTCACTTCGCGCCATGCGAGATCCGATAGCGCGACAAGTTTGTTGAACCCGTCGCTTTCCATCTCGCCCGCCCACACGCGGCAGAAGGAGTCCTCGATCTCTTCGCGCACGTCGGCCAATGCAAACGGCGCTTTGGCCGAGATCGTCATGTCGAAGTCGTGCAACCACACGCCGCCGGTCGTACTGGCGCCACGCGGCGTGATGTGGAAGGGCTCTTCGCCGATTACCTTAAAACCCATGTTCTCGAGAACCGGCATCACGTCGGACAACGGTATGGGTGTTGCGGGATTGTATATCTTGATATGCACTGTACCACCCGTTGCACCGGGCGGCTGATACACATGAATCTTCACCTGCTTCTCTTCGGCGCAGGAGCAGATGCGCTCGATGTCATGCAGGGCGACCATGGTATCGAAGCGCTCCCGGTAGCTGGCCGGGAATCCGTGCGCGAAGACTTCCGCGAGCTTCGTGCCTTCGGTCTCGCCCTTGGTCTTGATCAGCGCCGCACGCAACTCGTCACTCCAGGCGCGCGCCGCTTTGGCGATACGTTCTTCCAGATCCGCCGTCTTTACCTTCGGCACCCGGCCGGGCTTGGTCGCGATGATGTAGTGGATACGCGCGAGCGGGCTGTCGGTAACCTGCGTATAGAAGGACGATAGGCGACCATCGAGTTCGCGCGTCAGGATATCGCCGATGGTCACGCGCAGCGCCGTGTCGAAGCGGTCGCGCGGCACGAACACCAGGATCGAGGCGAAGCGCTCGAAACGGTCTAGGCGCATGAACAGGGTTGGGCGCGGGCGCTGTTGAAGATGCAGAATGCCGAGCGCGGTGTTCAGGAGATAGTCGTCGGAGCTTTCGAACAGCTCATCGCGCGGCAGGTTCTCCATGATGTTCTGGAGCGCCTTGCCGTCGTGTCCGTGTTTGCGGAAGCCCATGCGGTCACGGATGCGGTCAATCTTACGGCGCAGGACCGGCACGAAATTCGGGCTATTGGTGTAGACATCGGCGGTGAACAGACCGACGAACATGTGCATGCCCGCCACGTTGCCTTTGGCGTCGAAGATCTTCACGGCGACGACATCGAAATGCACGCGCCGGTGCACGGTGGAGCGCTGGTTGGCTTTCACGACGAAGAGCGCGCTTGGCGAATCCACGAAGTCGGCGAACTGTGGCGGCAGGGGCGCGCCATCGGCGATCCCTTCGAAGATCATGCGCTGCGTCTTCTTGAGAAGGCCAAGACTATGCGCGTTCTCAATCTTGAGGATGCGGTTCTTGCCTTTACCCTCGAACGTAAACCGCCGGTAGCCGAGGAACGTGAAGTGGTCGTCGTGCAGCCACTTCAGGAAATCTGCGACCTCTTCCGATTGTTCCTGGGTCACGCCCGGACGCGCGGAATCGAAGTCGGCGGCGAAATGCGCGGCCTCGCGGCGCATCGCCTGCCAGTCGTTTACCGACAGGCGCACGTCGCTCAGGACCGAATGCAAATTGTCCTTCAGGCGCTCGGCCATGTCGAAATCCACTTTCGGGATTTCGATGTACATCAGCGATTCAAGGGCGCCGCTGGCGTCGGTCTCCGTGTCGCCCAGACTTTCCACTCGGCCGTTCGCATCGCGCTTCAAGCTTAGGATCGGATGGACCAGCAGCATCGCGCTGTGATCCATGCGTTCCAGCTCGGCGTTCACCGAGTCCACCAGGAACGGCATGTCGTCGTTGACGATCAGAACGACCGAGCGGTCGCCTTCGCCTTCCATGATGCTGATCTTCTCTTTGCCCGGGCTGCGGGTTTCGAAGCAGTCCCACGCGGTCAGTGCGATGTTGTACAGCGCGTCGGGGGAGCGGGCGGCGAGTTCGTCTGGCGACGAGCCGCGATAGAACTGTGTGATGAAGCGCACGAAATCGGATTTGGCGGCGAGCTTGGAGCCCTTGCGCTGTGCGATCTGGCTCGCGGCGGCGATCACCTTGCCAATGTCGCTGTCTTCCCCTTTGGGCGCCCGAACATCCATAGCCATCCTCCCCCTATCGTGAGGGCGTGCGAGGCAGCCGCTTGTCGGGTGCCTTCTATCTCAAAACGCACGCCAAAGCTGTTGAGAAGACTAACATATTTAGTCTCGGGCGCACCACTTCCCTACGCTCAGGAGTCGCACCATGTGGGTTTTCGCTTCGTCAGGAAGGCGTCGATGCCTTCCGCCGCGTCCCGCAGCATCATGTTCTCGGCCATGACCGCGCCCGCGTATGTATAAGCGTCCTCCAAGGTCATATCGATCTGTCGGTTGAAGGCGTCTTTTCCGATCGCCACCACCCGGCCCGACTTGGCCGCGATTTGACCCGCGAGACTTTCCACCGTCTCATGAAGCTTGGATGACGGGACGGCGGTATTCACAAGTCCGATGCGCACGGCTTCGGCCGCATCCACCATGTCCCCCGTCAGAAGCATGCTCATGGCCGCCTTGCGACCGACCGCGCGAGTCAGGGCCACCATCGGTGTCGAGCAGAACAGGCCGATATTCACGCCCGGCGTCGCGAAGCGCGAATCATCGGCGCATACCGCAAGATCGCAGGTCGCCACCAATTGGCAGCCCGCGGCGGTCGCGATGCCATGTACCTCGGCGATCACGGGCTGACGCAGTTTTGTGATTGTCAGCATCAGCCGCGCGCAGGTTTCAAAGGTCTGTTGCATGAAGGTGCGCGCGGGGTTCGCACGCATTTCCTTGAGATCGTGACCGGCGCAAAAAGCCGGCCCGGCGCCGCGTAGGATCACGGCTTTAACTGCCGCGTCCTTTGAGATCGCCTCGAACGCGCCGATCATCGCGTTCATAAGTTCCATTGATAGAGCGTTGCGCGCCTGCGGGCGCTCCATCGTGAGGGTCGCTACGCCGGCATTATCGGTGCGGGACAGAATAGGCATGGGTGCTCCCTTAAGTGGGAGGCCATCCTAAAACGGAAAGAGACTGGTTTTGGTAAATGGAGCGGGCGAAGGGATTCGAACCCTCGCGGCCGAAGGCCGCAAAACCCTAGAATCGAGGGTTCGACATGAATGTCGGAAGAATGGAGCGGGCGAAGGGATTCGAACCCTCGACCCCGACCTTGGCAAGGTCGTGCTCTACCCCTGAGCTACGCCCGCTCAAAGCTGGGGGCAACGTGCCGCCCCCTCAGGAGAGGGCGGGACTATAGCCATTTGGAAACCCATTGCAAGGCTCCAGACGCGCAAATTGTAACTTCTTTTGACCCCCCAAGCGCCTGTCAGCGTTGAAAAAAGCCTTGCCATCCCTGGCGGGTCACCACATCTAACGCCTGGAACTTCAAAACCGCGGGCTCCCGGGCTTAAACTCCGGCCCTCCCGCCAGCCCTGCCAGCTCCCATTTCGGAGCCCCGCCGGGACCAGGATAGGACAAGATTCTCATGCTGATCGGACAAACCGAAGGTGCGGCGCCCCCGAAGGACCTGATCAAGGATACCGATACCGAGCGTTTCATGGCCGACGTCATGGAAGCCTCGAACGAGGTCCCGGTCATCGTCGACTTCTGGGCGCCCTGGTGCGGCCCCTGCAAGCAGCTTACGCCGCTCCTCGAAAAGCTGGTGAAGCAGTACGGCGGCAAAGTGAAGCTCGTGAAGATCAATGTCGACGAGAACCAGGATCTCGCCATGCAGTTCCGGGTCCAGTCGATCCCCGCGGTCTATGCCTTCAAGGGCGGGCGCCCCGTCGACGGTTTCATGGGCGCGCTGCCGGAAAGTCAGCTCAAGCAATTCATCGAGCGCCTGACGGGCGGCGGCGGCTCGCCGCTGGACGAGGCGTTGCTCGAAGCCGAAGCCTTCGCGACCGAAGGCAATCACGAGGACGCGCTCGCCATTTATAAGGAAGTGCTCGCGCAGGACCCGTCCCATGTGAAGGCGCTCGCCGGCGCTTTGCGAGCGTATCTCGCCACCGGCCAGGACGATATCGCCAAGCAAGTACTCGATGAGCTTCCCGACGCCATGAAGAATGCGCCGGACATCGTCGGCGTCCAGGCCGCGCTTGACCTCAAGGCTCAAAGCGCACAAGTCGGCGATGGCGCCGAGCTTGCCGCGCTCGAAGCCAAGATCGCCGCCGATCCGAAAGACATGCAGTCGCGTCTCGATCTCGCGGTCGCGCGATACGGTGCTGGCCAGCGTGAACAGGCGATGGACGATCTTCTCGAAATGGTCCGCAAGGACCGCAAGTGGAATGAAGAAGCCGCGCGCAAGCAGCTCGTGAAATTCTTTGAAGCCTTGGGGCCTGCGGATCCGCTCACCGTGCAGGGCCGGCGTAAACTGTCGTCCATTTTGTTCGCCTGATGCGCAGCCCTATTCAGACCCGCTACGAGGATCTGCCGGAAGAGCTTCCGATATTCCCCTTGAGTGGAGCGCTGCTGCTGCCATGGGGCCGTCTTCCGCTCAACATCTTCGAGCCGCGCTATCTGAATATGACTTTGGATGCGCTCGGCGCCGGACGCATCATCGGCATGGTGCAACCGAACTACGACCGTGAAGAAACCGGTACGGACCCTACCGTCTATTCCATCGGCTGCGCGGGACGCATCGCCTCTTTCGAGGAAACCGAGGACGGCCGCCTGCTCATTCTCCTAAAAGGGCTTTGCCGCTTTTCCATCGTGAAGGAGATCGAAGGGCGTAAGAATTATCGGCGCGTGAAGGCTCTATATGAGCCTTTCAAGGCTGACCTCGATCAACCGGCGAATTTCGAAGTGAACCGCGAGCAGTTGTTCGAACGCCTGAAGCCTTATCTCGAAGCCCATGCCATGCCGTTGGGGGTCGAGGTGCTGAAAGGTCTCTCTGACCCCACCCTTGTCACATCCCTATGCATGGTCTGTCCGTTCGATCCGCGCGAGAAGCAGGCGTTGCTGGAAGCCCCGACCCTGAAAGCGCGTTATGATGCGCTGCTGGCGTTGTTGCAAATCGCCGCCTTTGAAGCTGGCGGCATCGATACGCCGCGACAATAAGGACTTAAATTGATGGCCGCCGATATTGACCCCAAGCTTCTCGAAATCCTCGTGTGCCCGCTCAGCAAGGGACCGCTGGAGTATGACCGTGCGGCGGGCGAGCTCGTCAGCAAGAAGGCGGGCCTTGCCTATCCGATCCGCGACGGCATTCCCATCATGCTCCCGGACGAAGCGCGCCGGATCGATGAGTAGCGCATGGCCCCGAAAAGTGGATGCCGGTTTTCGGATCAGGTCATGCGCCAAATATGAATCCTAACGAGGATGTTTGGCCGGAAGCGCTCGACTACGATCCGGCCACCAAAATCCTTCATGTGAGATTCGAAGGCGGCGCGGCGTTTGCTTTGCCCGCCGAATATCTGCGCGTCGAAAGCCCGTCGGCGGAAGTGCAGGGCCATAGCCCATCGCAGAAACAGACCATCGGCGGCAAGCGCGCCGTTGGCATCCGCAAGATCGAGCCCGTCGGGAATTACGCCGTGCGCCTGGTGTTCGATGACATGCACGACACCGGCATTTATTCCTGGCGCTACCTCCATGAGCTGGGGCGCGAACAGGATAAGCGGTGGGCCGGCTATCTCGCCGCGCTCAGTGCGAAGAACTTGGCGCGCTAGCGTCCAGAAGCGCGGCCAGTCCCACGAGGGCCGGATAAGGGTGCGCGATCAAGTGCAGCGGGATCGTATCGACATAGAGGCCGTACGAGCCCTTGTCGGAAAAGCCGGCCATGAAGCGCGCGACATCGAACAGGTTGCCCAGCGCAGGCACCACGCCGCCGGCGATATAGCAGCCGCCTTTCGCGCCGAAGATCATCGCCATGTCGCCCGCACATCCGCCCAGCAGCTCGGAGAAAAATCCAATCGCCTCCAGCGCGGCGGCATCGCCCGCTTCAGCCAAGGCAGTGACCTCCGCCGGGTTCGCCGCGTCTTTCGCGGCGCCGGCCAGCGCCTGATAGATACGAAGCAAACCGCTTCCCGATAATAGATCTTCCCAGCAGGGGCGCGTGTGCCACAGAGCGTTCGCACGCGGCGGCGTGGCGCGCGGCATCACGGCCAGCGCATGTCCGCCCTCGCTCGGCACGGCGGCCCATGTTTCACCATATGGCGCGAGCGCGCTTACCCCGAGACCGGTGCCCGGGGCGATGACGACCCGCGCCGCCTGCGACGCTGGCCCCGCCCGCCAGGTCACGATATCGCCGCGCGCCAGGTGCGGCAGCGACCAGGCCACCGCCTCGAGATCGTTCGCGACGCGCAAAGAAGGCACGCCGATATCGCCCGCGAGTTTTCCGCGTTCGAATTGCCACGGCAGATTTGTCAGCTTCACGATCTCGCCGCTGATGGGCCCGGGGATCGCCACGATGGCGCGCGTGGGTTTCGCGCCGGCCTCGGAAATTACGTCCGCGATTAGCGTTTCGAGGGAGTCGAAGCCGGCGGCTTGGCGCAGAAAGACCCGGCGCCAGGGTTCACGGTCCTTACGAAACGCAATGCGGGCGTTGGTCCCGCCGATATCCGCCAGGAGATCAATCTCGGTCATGGAAGGTCAGGCCGCGGTCAGTGTATTCAGGAAAGAGTCCCGCCAGCGGTCGATGCCATGTTCTTCGACATTCGTCATCAAGCTTCGCCATCTGGATTTGCGTTCTTCGAGCGGCATCTTGAGGCCCTGGTGCAGCGCGTCAACCATGCTTTGTTCGTCGAAGGGGTTGACGATCAGCGCTTCGCGCAATTGCCGCGCGGCGCCGGCAAAACGAGACAGAATAAGGACACCGGGATTTTCCGGATCCTGCGCGGCCACGAACTCCTTGGCCACCAAATTCATGCCATCGCGCAACGGCGTCACGAACGCCACGCGCGCCGTGCGGTACAGTCCGGCCAACGCCACATGATTGTAGGTTTTGTTCACGTAGCGCAACGGGACCCAGTCATAATCGGCGAACTCGCCGTTGATGCGGCCCAGAAGCCGCTCTAGTTCACGGCGCATAGCGCGGTAGGCCGACACTTCCATGCGTGACGGCGGCGCGATCTGCAGGAGCGATACCTTCGCGCGGTGCTCGGGATATTTGCCCAAAAGCTTCGAATATGCCGAGAACCGCCGGTCGATCCCCCTGGAATAGTCGAGGCGGTCGACGCCGATGATGAGCTGGCGTCCTGCCAGGCTGTCCACCAACCGTACCGCGTGCTCGGCCGCTTCTGGCTGTGTTGCCATGGTTGCGATGTTTTTGGCGTCGATGCCGATGGGAAAAGCTTTCACATGGATCGTGCGCCCGAAGCAGGTCACGCGCCCATCGGGCTCCAGCGTGCCGTCGGCCTCGCGGATCACATAATCGAGAAAGGACTGCACGTCGCGGTCGGTCTGGAATCCGACGACGTCATAGGCGAACAGTGTGCGCACCAGCGCCCGATGTTCCGGCAGCGTGATCACCAGTTCCGAGGCAGGCCAGGGGATGTGCAGGAAGAAGCCCATCTTCTGTTTCGCGCCCAGGCGCTGCAATTCCGCGCCAAGGGGGATCAAGTGATAGTCCTGCACCCAGAGGATGTCCTCGGCTTCCAGAAGCGGTATCACCGCTTCGGCGAACAGCACATTCACGCGGTAATAGCCGACGCTGAAACTCCGATCATAGGCGACCAGGTTCGGCCGGTAATGGCACAAGGGCCAAAGCGCGCGATTGGCAAAGCCGTTGTAGTATTCCTCGTGGTTCTCCTTGCTCAGGTGCAAGGTCGCGAGGGTGTAGTTGTCTTGGCGGTGCGTGGCGACCGTGGTCTCCTGCGTGTCCTTCACCTCGCCGCTCCAGCCGAACCACAGGCCGCCGAAGGCTTGCAGCGCGCTGGAAAGATCCGCCGCCAAACC